>WLWR01000055.1 GCA_012103495.1 Legionellales bacterium | reverse complement strand
GTTTATTGTGAAGAATTTGCGTGGTAAAATCAACTTAGCAACAAAAGTACTAGGTGAAGAACTCAAAAAATGGCTAATTTAATATAAACCCTGTTTTTTTACACGGTGGTAAAGAAAAGTAATTCTTAGGTACTATCACCCTACAGGGTGCTAATTCGTGCAGTGTCGCTTAACTGTGGGGTTAAAAATTTCTTAGAGGTCGCGTTAAATGGTTAATTCCTACTAATCCACCACTTGCATATTTTGATTTGATACCAAACGTATTAAAAAAATCTATTTTAGATTGAGCTATTTCTTCAGCAGAATTTATTAATTGATCATACTCTGTTTGAGTTATAAAATTATTATTAATTGCTTCATCAGCAAGTTGTCTTATCTTATCATCAAAGGGCATAGCTTTACCAACAGTTTGACCCGGTGCCACTTGTCCTTCAATACCAAGAATTTTCATATCTTTATCTATTTTTAAATATTCTTTTCTAGCAGCTTCGTCTCCGAACTCTATATATTTGTTATAAAATTTTCTTGCTTCTGCCTCTAGTGAAGGTTGTATTGTTTGATTGTATTCTGATACATCAATATAAATTTCCGTAGGGTCAGTTCCCTTTCCAGTTTTTGTTGGTGACACATATCCTTTTTTTATTCCCGATGATTCAAACTTATGTGCTATATTTAAATTTACTAATGATTCTTTTTGATTAGGTGTTCCTTCTCTTACTTTAGTAAATATTTTTCGTAATATAGGCTGTAGATTTTCTACATTTTTAATTCTAACATCATCAATTGCTTTAAACTGAAGATATTCATTGTGAAATTTACCACCTTTTTCTATATCTTTTAAAGAATATTGAGAAAAAAATTCTTGTGGAGTTTGATCATCAAGGGTTCTTCTTTTGTTATTAAAAAATCTAAACTCACTACTTTTTTTTACATTTATAACGGCTGTATTAGGACTAAATTCTTTTCTGTAATATTCTGCATATATGTCAGAAGTATCTTTCTTTTTAGGTTTTAATTTATCTATTTCATTCTGTTTTGATATTTTAAAACCACCCTCTGTATTTTCAAACTCATCAATTAAATCATTAATTTTTTTATTAGCTGATTGAGATTGTGATAAACTTCCTGTTTCTTCATATTGTTTTGCCGCTGTTGTTTCTGCATATCCTTTCTTATAAGAGTTTCTAAAAACATCTAAAACAGCTTGAGGATCATTCATATCCACTCCTTCGAGATTAGATTTAAAATCTGTAAAAGTATTTTCTTTTCTTTCTGCGCTAAGTTTATTAATATTTTTTCCCTCCGGGCTTGATATACCTAAAGTTTTTCTTCTATCTTTAATATTACGTTCATTTACTATTCCAGTTTTTAAATATTTATCTGATTCATTTAAAAAAACCTCCATTGCTTTTTTTGCAGAGGCATTGGGATTATCTTGTAACCATTTATCTGCCGCAGGTTTTAAATTTTTTGGTGCAGGGCCCATTGTTGTTTTTACATTACCACTTTCATTCACTGCTTTTGCCCCTACTGATTTAGCCTCAATATTATTAAACACATCGTTTAATGACATCTCTCCTTTAGCAAGCTCCACTTTATAAGCATTCATCATTTTTACATTTTCTGCCGCATCTTTTGTTGGTGGCTCACCTGGACGCATCATGCGATAAATTTCAACCAATGCTTCTAATTGGTTACTGGAAGGGTCAATACGCAAGGTCGTTGAAATATAAGGCCCATTATCCAATTCATTAATGTACAACGTTTCAAATTCTGTCACTGAATTTTCTAATAAGGTCTTCAACACATCCGCGGTAATTTCCGCATTGGCTTCAACCAGGATTTCACCACTGGTTTGATCTACAATCGCTTTGGCGATGGTTTTACCAATTAAATACTCGGATGACGTAACCAATTTGGTTAATTTGGCATTTTCCATTTGGCGAATGTGACGCGCGGTAATACGACGGCCATTTTCAACAATCACATTGCCTTGTTTATCGACAATATCAAACATGGCATTTTCACCCAACAATCGGCTGGGCTCTAAGGTCAACACAAATTCTTGTTTAGCATTGATGGTGTAATGATTGCTGATAAAAAATAATTGTAAAATTTCCTCGGTGGTATACCCCAAGGCTTTTAGTAAAATCGTGACTGGCAACTTGCGGCGACGGTCAATACGGACAAATACATTGTCTTTGGGATCAAATTCAAAATCCAACCAAGAACCACGGTATGGAATAATTCTTGCTGAATACAGCAATTTGCCCGATGAATGGTTTTTACCTTTATCATGTTCAAAAAACACCCCTGGCGAACGGTGCAGTTGGGACACCACAACGCGTTCAGTGCCATTAATCACAAAGGTTCCCACCTCTGTCATCAGTGGCATTTCACCCATGTACACTTCTTGTTCACGAATATCCCGGATTTTTTCATTGCCGGCGTTATCCTTGTCAAAGATTACCAAGCGTAATTTGACTCGCACTGGTGCTGCGTAGGTTAAGCCACGCAATTTGCATTCCATCACGTCAAATAGCGATTCGCCCAGAGAATAGCTGACATATTCGAGGCGAGAGTGTCCTGAAAAACTTTCGATTGGGAAAATAGAATCAAACGCCGCATGCAATCCAATATTTTGTAATTGATCTGGCGCAACATCTTTCTGCAAGAGGGTTCGATAAGAATCTAGTTGCAAAGCCAATAGTGGAGGAATTTCCATCACCTGATCTAGTGTTTTGCTAAATCCTTTGCGGATTCGTTTTTTCTCTGCTAAAGAAAGTTGTTTTGTTGATTCTGCTGAAGTGAGAGCCATTGTATTTCCTCGATATCGTTTTCAGGTTAATTCCTAGCCCGCTGTGTTGAGCCACAAGCGGGCTAGTTTCGTACGAGAGGCCACAATGTTATTTCACTTCGACCTCGGCACCAGCTTCTTCCAATTGTTTCTTGATGTCTTCAGCTTCGTCTTTAGTGATCGCTTCCTTCACCGCTGCAGGTGCAGATTCGACCAGTTCTTTAGCTTCTTTCAAACCTAAGCCAGTCATGGCGCGAACCACTTTAATGACAGCCACTTTGTTAGAACCAAAACCTTTCATAACGACATCAAATTCGGTTTGCTCAACAGCAGCGGCTTGATCGCCACCGGCTGCAGGAGCAGCAACGGCAACTGCGGCAGCAGCAGCAGAAACACCAAACTTATCTTCCATATCTTTTACCAATTCAACGACATCCATGACGCTCATGTCAGCAATTGCACTTAAAATATCTTCTCTTGAAACAGCCATTTTGCTCTCCTAATTTATATCTTGCTTAACCTGCTCGTTTCTGATCACCAATCGCAGCGATTAAACGTACCAACTGAGCATGCGGCTCTGCCATTGTCCGCGCCAATTGTGTAATAGGCGCTTTCAATACATACAGTAATTTGGCTATGGCTTCGTCTTTGGTTGGCAAACTGGCAACAAAATCCAATTGGCTTGCGTCCAGTAATTGGCCATTCAAAGCGATACCTTTCACCTTAACATTACTGTTGTTTTTAGCGAAATCTTTCAGCAATCGCGCTGCACTGCTAGGCGCTTGTTGAGAAAAAGCTAAAAACACAGGACCGGTTAATGCTTCATTGAGACATTCAAACATTGTATTTTCTACGGCGCGGCGACAAAGCGTGTTTTTCACCACCCGCACATAAATACCTGCTTTTCGCGCATCAGAGCGAAGCTGAGTCATTTGGGACACAGTCATCCCACGATAATCGGCGACGACGGCTGAAATTGCTTGACTTGCAACCTCAGACACTTCAGCGACTACCGCTTGCTTTTCAGCTAACGTCAATGCCATATAGACTCCTCCATCTACGTAGGACATTAAGCTTATTCGCTTAAGGGCAAATAAACACCCACGGTCTTCGACGGTAAGGTTAACCACCACTACCGCGAATTCGGTTAGTTACTACGCAAAAAATAAGCGCAGAATAAAAAAGGACGCAAGTCTAACGCAATTGCATCCACGAGTAAATCATTTTATTGATTATTTATGATCAAGCCGCATCGATTGAATTAATATCTATCATCAAGCCCGGTCCCATCGTGCTGGATATTGAAATCTTTTTCAAATAAACACCTTTTGCACTGCTGGGTTTTGCTTTTTTTAGAGCTGCGAGCAATACCGCCAAATTTTCTGCCAAAGCTTGCTCAGAAAAATCCACTTTGCCAATTGTGCAATGGATAATTCCAGCTTTGTCGGTGCGATAACGGATTTGACCCGATTTGGCATTTTTAACCGCCTCAGCAACATTAGGAGTGACGGTTCCCACTTTGGGGTTTGGCATGAGCCCACGCGGACCTAAAATCTGCCCTAATTGCCCCACCACTCGCATAGCATCTGGAGAAGCGATCACCACATCAAAGTCCAGATTGCCTTGTTTAACTTGTTCTGCCAAATCGTCAAAACCAACTATGTCCGCACCAGCTTGCTGGGCAGCTTCAGCATTTGCGCCTTGGGCAAAAACGGCAACCCGCACATCCTGACCAGTACCATTGGGCAACACAATAGCACCCCGAACAACCTGATCAGATTTTTTAGGATCGACACCCAGATTGGCACTTACATCCACACTTTCATTGAACTTTACTGTGGATAATTCTTTAATTAATGTAAACGCTTCTGTCGCACTGTACAATCGAGTTCGTTCAACTTTTTCGGCGATTTGTCGCCCTCTTTTCGTTAATTTAGCCATGAGAGACTCCCGTGATTAATCTTCAACTTCAATGCCCATACTACGCGCAGTTCCTGCCAACGTTTTAATCGCGGCATCTAAACTTGCGGCGGTAAGATCCGACTCTTTGGTTTGAGCGATCTCTGCCAATTGCGCCCGGGTCACTTTACCAACTTTATTTGTGTTCGGTTCACCACTGCCTTTTTCCACACCGGCAGCTTTTTTAAGCAGCACTGCGGCAGGTGTGGTTTTGGTAACAAAGGTAAAACTTCGATCACTAAATACGGTAATAATCACAGGTACTGGAAGCCCCGCTTCCATCGATTGCGTCTGCGCATTAAACGCTTTGCAAAATTCCATAATGTTCAATCCATGTTGTCCTAACGCAGGTCCAACAGGTGGACTGGGATTGGCTTGGCCAGCGGGCACTTGCAATTTGATGTAGGCTTCAATTTTCTTAGCCATTACAACGTCTCCTCTTTATGGGTACAAACGCTTTTGTCAAAGCTCCCCGGTTTTTACTAACTCAAATCTGGCACTTCACCAAGATTTAAAATTTTGGTGAAGCGATACATTTAATTTTTCTCAACTTGGCTGAATTCTAATTCTACTGGTGTCGAACGACCAAAAATAGTCACTGATACCCGCAATCGACTTTTGTCGTAATTTACTTCTTCAACTGTTCCATTAAAATCAGCAAACGGTCCTTCAATAACCCGCACTACTTCACCTGGTTCAAACAATACTTTAGGCTTCGGTTTGCTTTCGCCTTCTTTAACACGATTGAGTATCGCATTGGCTTCTTGCTCACTGATAGGCGCCGGCGCTTGACTGGTCCCACCGATAAATCCTAATACCCGTGGCGTACTTTTAATTAAGTGCCAAGTCTGATCGTCCATAATCATTTTGACTAAGACATAACCTGGAAAAAATTTACGCTGGCTTTTTCGCTTCTTACCACTGCGCATTTCAACCACCTCTTCGGTGGGCACTAAAATTTCATCAACTTTTTCTTCCAAATGTTCTCGGGCAACTCGTTCACGTAATTCCCGTGCCACAAAATTTTCATAATTTGAATAAGCGTGGACAACGTACCAATTTTTTCCTGAATTCTGCTCTTCTGCCATAGTTACATACCTATTTAGGTTAGATGCTCGTGACCCGCCCAACGGCCCAAAAAATTCCCATATCCATCAGCCACAACATGAAGCTGACAGCAACAACCATCACTGCCACAATAGCAGTTGATTGCACAGTCTCATGGCGACTGGGCCACACGACCTTTTGTAATTCAACTTTAGATTCTTTTGCAAAGTGTAAAAATCGTTGTCCCTGTTCAGTGGTTGCAAAAATTCCTGCGACCACCATCACCAACACGATCCAACCAATGAGTCGAATGGGGGCTGGTTGCGCAATGTAATAATAATTAGCAGCAACCCCTCCCGCGACAATCAATAGCCCAACAATCCATTTCAAAACATCTATCGATGAATTTATTTTGCTATCTTTGGTTTTCATACACCATGGTTCCTACTATTAAAAATGGCAGGCCAGGAGGGACTTGAACCCCCAACCTGCGGTTTTGGAGACCGCTGCTCTGCCAATTGAGCTACTGGCCTAATACCACCGGCCAAATTTTCGGTGGTTTATCTAGTTGGCTTAATCGCAAATAAAAAAACAATCAAGCCTAGGGACTTCCCTTTTTTTAGTAAGCACGCTTGCTTCATATTTAAATAATCAACAATAATACTCACCAAACTCTATATTTTTCAAATATCATTCGATGATTTCAGTTACGACACCGGCGCCTACAGTCCGACCGCCTTCACGAATCGCAAACCGTAAACCAGATTCCATCGCTATCGGTGCAATCAATGTTACTGTCATCGCTATATTATCACCTGGCATCACCATCTCTGTCCCTTCCGGTAAATCCACATGACCAGTCACGTCCGTCGTACGAAAATAAAACTGAGGCCGATAACCATTGAAAAATGGTGTATGACGTCCACCTTCATCTTTCGATAAAATATATACTTCCGCTTTAAATTTCGTATGCGGCATTATACTTCCTGTCTTCGCCAAAACTTGACCTCGTTCAACTTCATCTCGTTTCGTACCGCGTAACAAAACGCCTACGTTATCTCCCGCTCGTCCTTCATCTAACAACTTGCGGAACATCTCAACACCCGTACACGTCGTCTTCTGCGTATCTTTTAATCCTACGATCTCTATCTCATCGCCAACGTGGACAATCCCACGTTCAATACGACCCGTCACCACCGTGCCGCGGCCCGATATCGAAAACACATCTTCAATCGGCAATAAAAACGGTTGGTCAATATCACGTTCCGGCTCCGGTATGTAATTATCCACTGCTTCCATCAACCGCTCTATCGAGCTCTCGCCTTGCTCTCCCGAATCGCCTTCCAACGCTTTCAACGCTGAACCACTCACCACCGGAATGTCATCTCCCGGAAATTCATACAAACTCAACAATTCCCGAACTTCCATTTCAACCAATTCTAATAATTCCGCATCGTCTACCATGTCTACTTTATTCAAAAACACCACAATGTACGGAACGCCAACTTGACGCGCCAATAAAATGTGTTCGCGGGTTTGAGGCATCGGGCCATCTGCCGCGCTGACCACTAAAATCGCTCCATCCATTTGCGCCGCGCCGGTGATCATGTTCTTCACATAATCCGCGTGACCTGGGCAATCCACATGCGAATAATGACGATTGGCCGTTTCATACTCAACGTGAGCCGTCGCAATCGTGATCCCACGCTCTCGTTCTTCTGGGGCTTTATCAATATTGCCAAAGTCAACCGCTTCCCCGCCATGTATCTTTGCCATCACCGCCGTGATCGCCGCCGTCAGCGTCGTCTTGCCGTGATCCACATGACCAATCGTTCCGATATTGACATTCGGCTTTGTGCGTTCAAATTTCGCTCTGTTAGACATGATATTTTCCTCTTTAAAATTATGCGGTTAGTCAGTTCGCTGTTTATTAATGATTTCATCAGCAATATTCGCCGGAGCTTCATTATATTTTGCAAATTCCATGGTATAGGTAGCGCGCCCTTGGGTAATCGAGCGTAAGTCGGTTGCATAACCAAACATTTCAGCCAATGGCACCTCAGCATTGATGGTTTTACCAGCCGGAGTATCTTCCATACCTTGTAAAATGCCACGTCGACGATTCAAGTCGCCCATAACATCGCCCATATAATCTTCTGGTGTCACCACTTCAACTTTCATGATAGGTTCAAGCAACACCGGCTTGGCTTTTTTAGCGCCTTCTTTGAATCCCATAGAACCGGCAATCTTAAAAGCCATCTCACTAGAATCCACATCATGGTATGAACCATCATAAATGGTAACTTTCACATCAACCACTGGGTAACCCGCAATTACACCATTTTCAATTTGTTCTTGTATCCCTTTATCCACAGCGGGAATGTATTCTTTAGGAACCGCTCCACCTACAATCGCATTAACAAATTCATAACCTTCCCCGGTTTCTTGTGGTTCAATGCGTAACCACACATGACCATACTGACCTCGACCACCGGATTGACGAACAAATTTACCTTCTTGTTCAACCATGCTACGGATAGTTTCCCGATACGCTACTTGTGGTTTACCCACGTTGGCTTCAACATTAAATTCCCGCTTCATACGATCAACAATAATTTCCAAATGCAGCTCACCCATACCTTCAATAATGGTTTGTCCCGATTCTTCATCGGTATGCACACGAAAAGATGGATCTTCTTGGGCTAACTTGCCCAATGCTATCGACATTTTTTCTTGATCCGCCTTGGTTTTAGGTTCTACGGCAACCGCGATCACCGGTTCCGGGAAATCCATACGCTCCAGGGTAATGATTTCTTTTAAATCACATAAAGTATCCCCTGTCGTAACATTTTTAAGGCCCACTGCAGCGGCAATGTCTCCGGCACGGACTTGTTTGATTTCTTCACGTGAATTGGAGTGCATCTGTAAAATTCGTCCGACTCGCTCGCGCTTGCCTTTCACTGGGTTGTAAACGGTATCACCTGAATTAAGCACGCCAGAGTACACTCGAAAATAGGTCAGTGTTCCCACATAAGGGTCCGTTGCAATTTTAAATGCTAACGCAGAAAAAGGTTCTTTGTCAGAAGGATGACGTTCTGCTGGCCTTCCTGCTGCATCATTTAATTGACCCTTCACTGCCGGAACATTTA
>WLWR01000054.1 GCA_012103495.1 Legionellales bacterium | reverse complement strand
CGTAGCCCATATCCACGAGAACGATAGTATACCAAATTACTTACTTTCTTCAAGGAAGCTGCGCAATTGTTCTGAGCGGCTTGGGTGGCGTAATTTGCGCAGTGCTTTGGCTTCGATTTGGCGGATGCGTTCGCGAGTCACATCGAACTGTTTACCAACTTCTTCCAACGTATGATCGGTATTCATGTCGATGCCAAAACGCATTCGCAGTACTTTGGCCTCGCGAGAAGTCAGTGATTCTAAAATTTCTAACACGATTTCTTTCAAACTTTCTGCGGTCGTGTGATCAACCGGTGAAGCAATCATGGTGTCTTCAATAAAATCGCCCAAGTGTGAATCATCATCATCACCTACAGGCGTTTCCATCGAAATAGGCTCTTTGGCAATCTTCAAAACCTTGCGGATTTTATCTTCCGGTAAATCCATTTTTTCCGCTAACTCTTCTGGACTTGGCTCACGACCTGACTCTTGGAGCATTTGCCGAATGATTCGATTCAACTTATTGATCGTTTCAATCATGTGTACCGGAATACGAATGGTGCGAGCTTGATCTGCAATTGATCGGGTGATCGCTTGTCGAATCCACCACGTTGCATAGGTTGAAAATTTGTAACCTCGACGGTATTCAAATTTATCCACCGCTTTCATTAATCCAATATTGCCTTCTTGAATTAAATCTAAAAATTGCAATCCACGGTTGGTATATTTTTTGGCAATTGAAATGACCAAACGCAAATTCGCTTCAATCATTTCTTTCTTAGCACGGCGAGCCTTGGCTTCACCAATGGAAACCTGACGATTCACTTCCTTGATCTCAGTAACAGCCAACCCCGTCAATTCTTGAATAGCGAGAATCTTTTTCTGCGCTCGACGAATTTGAGCCACATAAGGTGCTAATTTGTTGACGTCCCATGATTGTTCTGTACCCGCTTTTGCCTTTTTACCACTTTTTTGCTGTACCGTCCCTTCAACTAATTGTTCCGACCATTTCACATTGGCTTCATTCCCCACAAATAATTGCATGAAGGTTTTTCTAGGGATTTTCGCTTTTGCGACACAAAGCCGCATGATTTCTCGCTCTTGTTCACGAATATTTTCCAAGATTTCACGTACATGCCGAATCAATTGATCCACTTGTCTGGGGTTTAATTTGAATTGAGTAAATTCTTCTGCCATTTTTTCAAATAAACTCTGGGTCTTTTTATCATCTCGCCCATGTTTTTTGACAGCTTTTTGTACTTTAATGTATAGCTTTTCAAGATTCTCAAAGCGCTCTCGCACCAACGCAGGATCAGGACCGCTTTCTTCTGACTCAGCATCGTCACTGTCATTTTCGGATTCATTGTCATCTTCTTGCTCAACAGTAGACGCTTGCTCAACTTCGGGTGACGGTGATGGTGATGCTACATCATCTAATTCATCTGAAAATCCAGAAATAATGTCATTTAACCGACCCGTGGATTCGGTTCCTTCTTCTTGCAATGCTTTATATTGATTGATAATGATGATGACGGTTTCAGGATAATATGCCAGTGCTGTCATCACTTGGCGAATGCCTGCCTCAATGCGCCGGGCAATGCTGATTTCTCCACTGCGGTCTAACAAAGGGACTGTGCCCATTTCTCGCATATACATGCGAACAGGATCCGTCGTACGACCGGTTTCCTTGTCTAAAGAAGAAATGACAAACACCGCTTCTTCAACGTCTTCAGGCCCCTCGTCTTCAGACATCCCTAAAATCGCTAATTCATCAGCGCTAGGCGTTTGCTCAAATACTTTGATCCCCATACTTTCCAGCATACCGGTGATCACATCAAAATAATCTGTATCAATAACACTGGGCAGCGCATCGCTGATCTGAGTAGACGTCAAGTAACTTTGCTTCCTGCCTAATTTAATCAACCTAGCAAGCTGAGACTGCTGCTCATGCTCTTGCTTAGCATCATCCGATTTGTGTGCTTTGGGATCTTGGCTCATATACTTCCTCTTTCCCCAGACCTTGATGAAAGGGAGGCAATTATACCGATTTTTGGGGGTAGTGGCTAGCTTAATCCCATCTGTTTTTAAGGTGATTTTGCTTTTAATTGTTGCAGTAACCGGTTTAACTCTTCCTGCTGTTCAGAGGTCAATGGGGTTTGGCGCCCTTGTTTCAGTAAATAATTCACTTGCTGCTGTAAATATTCTTGTGACAACCGACTTAGAACCGCCATCAATTCTGCCGCCATTCCTGAGTCAGGAATGGCCAATTCCCAAGCCGCTAATTTCACCAATCCGGCTGCCTCTGGTGCCTCTCGCCATTGATGCAATAAACCTTGGGTATTGATATTGGGATGCTGACGAATAAACTCAACCATTTCTTTCAATAATTGTCCCCCAACACCTGCTAAAGTCACGTTTTCTAAATCAATGTAAGTGACCAACCCTGGATTTTGCAGTAATAAAGCGATGGCTAATTGCATGGGGGTTAATGATTTGATGACGGGTTTGTTTACTGAAGAAATTACTCCTTTTGTGGAAGCTCCTTGCTCAAGCAACGTTGTCACTCGCGCTACGGGTAGATGCACCAGTTGTGCTAACCGTTCAATGATTAATTGTTTTAACGTATGTGCTGTCATGTTTTTTACAAAGCGACTGAGTTGACCAATCAAATAAGCTCGACCCTCCATTTGTTGAATATCGGTTTGTTGTAATAATTGTTCAAATAAGTAATCAGTCAACGGCTGCGCTTGTTCCATACAAGTTAAAAATTTTTCGCTCCCTTGTTGGCGAATCAAACTATCCGGATCTTCACCTTGAGGTAGAAATAAAAATTGTACTTGCACCTCATCCGTCAATATGGGTAAAGCAACTTCCAGCGCTCGCCATGCTGCTTGTTGTCCAGCATTATCACCATCCATGCAGAAAATAATTTTCCGCGTGTGACGAGTTAATAATTGAATGTGTGTTTGGCTAATAGCAGTTCCTAATGCCGCCACTGCTTGATAAATACCGTACTGCGCCAACCCAATCACATCCATGTATCCTTCAACCACTAATAAATAATCCGGCGCACGCTGTATTTGTAATGCTTGATACAAACCATACAGTTCACGGTTTTTATGAAAAACTACCGTCTCTGGTGAATTTAAATATTTAGGCGAGTCGTCACTATTGATCACTCGCCCGCCAAAACCAACCACTCGTCCGCGCCGATCCAAAATGGGAAACATGATTCGCTGACGATATCGATCATAATAACGTCCCTGCTCATTGTGAATCACCATGCCACTGGCGACTAAGGCGGTGCGCATTGCCTCTCCTGGAAAAGCTTTTAACAAATGGTCCCAACCTGCGGGGGCAAATCCCACTTGATATTTTTTAGCAATTTCACCGGTAATCCCACGCTGCTTCAAATAATCGATCGCCAAGCGCGCATCAGCAGCTTGTTTAAATTGTGCTTGAAAATGATGAGCTACCCGAGTAAGCAATTGATATAGGTCGATCTCTTCAACCACTTGAGTCACTGCTTTTTTCGCTTGTTGTTGTTGACGAGGAACATCCACTCCCGCCTGGCGAGCTAAATCTTCAATGGCTTCAACAAAATTTACTCCATCGTATTCGATTAGAAATTTGATGGCATCACCGCCTTGACCACAACCAAAACAATAGTACATTTGTTTTTGAGCACTAACGCTAAATGAAGGAGTTTTTTCATCGTGAAATGGACAGCAGGCAACGAAGTTCTTACCAGCTTTTTTTAGAGGCACACGATGATCAATCACTTCAACAATGTCGATGCGATTGAGTAAATCTTGAATAAATTCGGAAGGGATATACGCAGCCATGGGCTATGCTAATCCAAGATGATAAGATCAGGCAAGCGCTTGTTTGATCTTGCTGCTTATTTTACCCATGTCGGCTCGCCCTTGAATTTTAGGCTTGAGAATCGCTATCACCGCACCCATGTCTTTCATACTACTAGCGCCGGTTTGTGCCAAAGCTTGCTGTATTAAAGTATCCACTTCCGCTTCGCTAAGTGGTTGCGGTAAATAATTTTCAATGATTTCTAGTTCGAATTGCTCTTGCTCAACCAAATCATCACGGTTGGCTTGTTGGTATTGAGTGATTGATTCACGTCGTTGTTTCGCTGATTTCACTAACAGCTGAATAACCCAATTATCCTCAGCATTCACTTGTTGATCAATTTCTTGCTTCTTTATATCAGCAATGATCAACCGCAAAGCAGCAACTTGACGCGCCTGGCGCGCTTTCATTGCAGTGGTTAAATCTTGTTGGATACGACTTTTTAATTCACTCATCGGCGACGACGACGTTTTCGATCACGAATGTTGGATGGCAATTCACGTAATAGACGCTTTTTATTCCGCTTTACCGCAGCAGCCAATTTACGCTTGCGTTTGGTGGTTGGTTTCTCATAAAACTCACGACGACGCAATTCAGTCATAATTCCTGCTTTTTCGCAACTACGCTTAAATTTGCGAATCGCGTACTCGACGCTCTCGCCTTCTTTAATCTTGACAAGTGGCATGCATACCCCTTTGGTTATCGGTTAGATTCATAAAAACGCCCGATTCTAGTGCGCTTTACTACCAACGTCAACCATCAATTCGCTTAAAATTTGCATCTCTAAATGAGATGAGTCTATCCAATCCAAGTAAATTATGAGTCCACTTTTATTTAAGTTACAATCCATCCATCGTCAATCATCGCCGCAGAGAAGCCCATGACTGAAACTGATTACATTGCTCCGATTAAACAATATTTGATGAATTTACAAGATGCCATCTGCCAAACATTGGCAGATGTGGATCAGCAACAGGCTTTTCAAGAAGATCTTTGGCAACACAAGCAAGGAAGTGGTGGTGGACGCACCCGTGTACTCAGCAATGGTGGTGTTTTCGAAAAAGGTGGGGTGAATTTTTCACATATCACCGGTCAGCGCTTGCCAGCAGCAGCCACCGCCAAGCGCGCTGAATTGGCGGGGCGTTCCTTCCAAGCCTTGGGCGTTTCACTGGTGATCCATCCCTTGAATCCATTTGTACCAACCACACATGCAAACATTCGATTTATTTTGGCTGAAGCGCCCAATCAACCACCGATTTGGTGGTTTGGTGGTGGGTTTGATTTAACCCCATATTATGGCTTTGAGGATGACTGTCACCATTGGCATGCCATTGCCAAACAAGCCTGCGCACCTTTTGGTGAAGCGATCTATCCTCGTTATAAAAAATGGTGCGATGATTATTTTTATTTACCCCATCGCAATGAACCACGCGGGATTGGTGGATTATTTTTTGATGATTTAAATCAATGGGAATTTGATCGTTGTTTTGCATTCATGCGTAGCATCGGTGACCACTTTCTACCAGCTTATTTACCCATTGTCGAACGGCGCAAACAATACGCCTACAATGATGCACAACGTGAATTTCAACTTTATCGTCGCGGACGCTATGTTGAATTTAATTTGATTTATGATCGCGGCACTTTATTTGGATTGCAATCCAATGGTCGCACCGAATCGATTTTGATGTCACTCCCCCCTTATGTCGCCTGGCATTATGATTTTTCACCAAAGCCCGGTAGTGAAGAAGCTCAATTGTATGATAAATTTCTAATCCAACGCGATTGGTGACGATAAGGGATTGTAATGGATAGCCATGGATGGCTTCTTTTTCCTCAAAATAATGATGCCCCCATTCCGATTGAATCGTTGCGGATGAAGCATTATGCCATCAATCAATTGTATCAATGTACGGTGCAGTGGTATTCATCTATCCCCATTTCACCCAACCAGTGGTTGGGGCAACCCATAACAGTTCGTTTGCAAAATCAGCAAGGACACATGGGGCATTTACATGGGTTGGTTCAGCAAATCACAGCGGCTCATACACAATCACCATCGTTGGTGATGTTGCAATTGGTCACACCTTTGTATTGGCTCAATTATTCCAACCATGCCGTGTGGGGAACCCAATCCTATCAACAGTGGCTCACTCAATGTCTGACTGGATGTCCTGCCTTACAATTACAGTTACACATCCCAGCCACCGATCAATTTCGATTCTTAGCCATGCACAATGAAAATTTTTTGGATTTTATTTTAGCTTGTTTGGCTCAACAAAATTATCAACATACATTACACCAAACCGACACTTGTGCGCAGTGGGTGATCACGTCTGACCCACAGTTACCAGTAACACCACCAACGATTGTTGTCGATCCATTGGATGTTTGTTATCACCATGACAACATTCAACTCACAGTCGTCACCGAAGCAATGAATTTATTTCCAGGACAATTTATTCAGTTAACTTCACACTCCGTTTTGTTGCAATCCATGCCTCAACAATTGTGGCAAATTCGGCAATTGCAACTATGGTATCAACGCGATCATGAACAACCTTTGCAAACTCAATTATTGCTAACCCATCGCCCCTTGCCTTTTGTACAACAACATCGTCCTAATCCCAGTCCCGTGTTGGAAGCACTGGTAGTGAACTCTGACAATTCTCATGCTGAATTAGATACACAGGGACGTTATGCATTATTTTTTCCTTATGCGCAAAAAACCATTGATCAACCCCGTTTTTATTTGGCACAACCTTATCATGGTGATCATTGTGGCTTTCATTCACCACTTACACCGAATAGTCGAGTCTTAGTTGGGTTTTTAGAAGATGATCGACAACAACCCTTTATTCTAGGTACATTGACCGATGAACATCATCCCAGTTCCGTCACCGCCATCAATGCTTATACCAATCAATGGCGCTCGATCAACGGACATCGATGGTCAGTGAATAATCGTTTGCATCAAGCTACGATGCACTGGGTCACTGCCAATGAACAAGTACAATTACGCTTACAAACAACGTACCATTCGTCGGGAATTTATGGATTGGCAAAACAAGCCCATATTATTTTTCAAATTGGCAAAAATTGTCAATGGACCGCCGAACGTACCTTGCAATGGTACGCGAAACACAATATGCACTTCACTGTTGATCAGCGTTTGCATTTTTATTGCAAGAAACACTTACATTTAGCAGCAAAATACCACTTGCGGTTGCACGCTCACACTACGTTTCATATTAAAACTGATACTCTAACCGCTACCACCCACCATACCTATTGGCAATCGAGTCAGCAATTATCGATTGAACGATCGAACCAAGTAAAAATATCGGCTAATAACATGACTTGGCAAGCCGCCGGTGCCATTCAATGTCACGCCCATAAAGAGATCTTAATCCAACACGGTGCGGCCCAAATTCGTATTTCCAAAGGCGGTTGTGTTACGTTTACAGCTTCGACCATCCACATTCATGGCAAGATTGTTTAAAGGTGAACGGCATGTAAATGTCCCTTACCAGTGAGAAACGCGTGAATGTTTTCCAACGTGGTTTGAGCAATGTTGTGCATCGCTTGCTCAGTAAAAAATGCTTGATGGGCAGTGATTAGCACATTAGGGAATGTCTGCAAACGAGCAAACACATCGTCTTGAATAATTTCATCGGACAAATCTTCAAAAAATAAATGTCCTTCTTCTTCATAAACATCTAAACCAACCGAACCAATATGACGTTTTTTCAATCCATCAATGATTGCCTTGGTGTCGATCAATCCCCCACGACTGGTGTTGATCAACATCACTCCAGGGCGCATTTGCTCCACCGCCTGTTGATTGATTAAATGAAACGTTGCTTCAGTCAATGGACAGTGCAAACTAATGATTTGGCAATTTTGATAAATCTCATCCAATGACGCCTGCCGCACTCCCCACTGCGTACACTCAGCTGGAAATTGCAAATCATTGCCCCACACCTGACAACCAAACCCCAGCATGATTTTTGCAAAAATACGACCAATTTTCCCTAAGCCAATTACCCCAACACAGGCATTGTGTAAATCAAATCCCATCAAACCCTGCAATGAAAAATTATGTTCTCTGACTCGATAATAAGCACGATAGATTTTACGATTTAACGTTAGTATCAAACCGACTGCATGTTCTGCAACCGCATAAGGTGAATATTCCGGCACCCGCACTACTGTCATGCCACAAGCCTTAGCCTGCGTCAAATCAACTTGGTTGAATCCAGCACAACGCAGCGCAATCAACCGAGTGCCTTGCGCGTGTAATTGTTTAATCACCTCAGCAGTTAAATGATCATTGACAAAACAACATACGATTGGAAAGTCTTTCGCCATAATAACAGTCTGTTTATTTAAGTGTGCATGAAAAAATACAAATTCGTATTGATACGATTGATTGGCTGTATTAAAAAATTGCTCGTCATAAAGTTGGCTACTAAAAAATGCAATTCGCATTATCATCTCCCTCTATTATCGGCTGTTAATCAAGGCACTATTAAAACATGAATATTTTTATGATGAGAATATTTTTTATCTGCCAAGATCCATTATGAAAATATTCTGATGTCATTTTTACAAATGAGTCGGATTATTCATGAGTAACGTCAGAAACAACAAGACAGCGGCGAACAAGGGTTGCAGATAGTTATTATTTTGTATCTATTCATCAAAATTTTAAACCTTGGAGAAAAGCCAGCTTTAAGTGCAGATGGGACGAAAATTGTGTTGAAAAAGCGCAGCATAGAGGGCTATGTGAGTATTTTGAAGCACAATTTTCGTCCCATCTGCGCCAAAGCTGGCTTTTCGCTGAATTGTGGTGAATAGTTACATGATTTTTTACTTGGTGAACTTTATTCAAAGGTAACCAATTAACAATCCGGCGCGGCATGCTGAATGCATTTTACAACTTCATTGGTTTTATTATCAATAATTTTACCATTGAGATTACCCATCTTACTTTCGGCTTCGGCAATCAACCAAATCTGTAGCTCGGCCACATCATTGCCTTCTTTCTGCTTAATCAATTCATCGTCAAAATATAATTTCGCTGAGTAACGCGCTTGCATCATGTACCTCTATCTTACTTGGAGTGGGAATAAACCGTTAACACATCGCATGAGACATGACTGATCACAGCTTGTGTAGACGACCCTAATAATTTAGACCAACCATACCGACCGTGACTGCCAATAATTAACAAATCGACCGTGGTAT
>WLWR01000053.1 GCA_012103495.1 Legionellales bacterium | reverse complement strand
CCACTGGCAAACCCAAATGCATTGTGCACAGTGCCGGTGGCGTGTTATTACAGCATTTAAAAGAATTACGCTTGCACACTGATTTAACCGCCAAGGATGTGATTTTCTATTTCACAACCTGTGGGTGGATGATGTGGAATTGGTTGGTCAGTTCACTGGCGGTGGGTGCTACGGTCGTATTGTACGATGGTGCACCGCTGTTTCCAAAGCCTTCACGCTTGTTGGATTTGATTGATGAAGCCAACATCAGTGTGTTTGGCACCAGTGCGAAATATATTAGTTCACTGGCAAAGCTTAATTTACAGCCACGACAAACGCATCAATTAACTCACTTACGAACCATTTTATCCACCGGTTCGCCACTCAACCCACATTATTTTGATTATGTCTATCAAGCCGTGAAATCCGATTTGATGTTGTGTTCAATCTCTGGCGGCACGGATATTTTATCGTGTTTTGCGCTGGGCAATCCTTTATTACCCATTTACCGTGGACAATTGCAATGCTTTGGTTTGGGCATGGCGGTGGATGTGGTGGATGAGCAAGGGCATTCCATTCACGATGTTTGTGGGGAATTGGTGTGTCGGCAATCGTTTCCCGCAATGCCAATTTGTTTTTGGAACGATGCCAATCAGCAAAAATTTTACCAAGCCTATTTCAGCAAATACCCTGGGGTATGGGCACACGGTGATTACGCCAAAATTACCGCGCAGCAAGGATTGATTATTTATGGCCGCGCCGATGCGACGCTCAACCCAGGCGGTGTACGGATTGGCACTGCGGAACTTTATCGTCAGTTGGATACCATCGATGCCGTGGTTGAAGGATTGGCGGTGGAACAACAATGGCAAGACGACACTCGCATCATTTTATTCGTGGTGTTGCAACCGAATCTTACGTTAGACATGGCTTTAAAACAGCACATTCAGCAAACCATTCGCAACAATACTACCGCACGTCACGTGCCACACAAAATCATTCAAGTCAGCGATTTGCCACGCACGGTCAGTGGTAAACCCGTTGAATTAGCCGTGCGTAACATTATTCATGATTTACCAATTCAAAATCAAACGGCACTGGCCAACCCCGAAGTGTTAATAGAATTTGCCCACTTGGCTGACTTGCAAACCGATTAATGATGGAGACTTTTCAATAATGCATTTCCCTCCCCACTTATCCACAGGCGATCCAATTGCTTTGGTCACCAGCAGTCACTTGATCACGGAAGAAAAATTGCAAACCGCAGTGCACAATGTGCAATCATTGGGGTTGGAAGTGGCCTACACTCCTCCCCTCAGACGCTACGGCTATTACGCAGGAACAATTGCTGAGCGAGTCGCAGAATTAAATGATTTATTTCGTAGCCAAGAAGTTCGCGCCATTTTTTTCGTGCGCGGTGGATCGGGCGCCGCCAGTTTACTGCCGGAATTGGATTACCCTGCTCTGCAAGCACGCCCAAAATTGTTGATGGGACTCAGTGATGTCACCGCCATTTTGCATACCGTGACGCAAATGACCAATTTAATCACTTATCACGGCCCGGTAGCCAGCATGCAATGGTCGATGTCCACTCGCAAACAATTACATGATTTATTATTCCACCCACCGCAAACGTATGATTTCACCTTGGGACAACATTGGCAAACGGTGTTACCCGGCCAGGTGCAAGGTCAATTGTGGGGCGGCAACCTCACTGTGTTCACCGGTTTGTTAGGCACGCCATTTTTACAGCGCGACTGGCAACATACCATTTTATTTTTAGAAGACATTGGTGAAGAACATTACCGATTGGATCGCATGCTCTCTCAATTGGAATTGGCTGGGATTTTACCGCAACTAGCTGGGTTGTTATTGGGTAATTTTAACCATTCCACCAACTCATCGTTAGGACAATTCACCTTACCTGAAATTTTTCAACGTTATGCCGACAAACTCCAATTACCAACCTTGATGAACGCCCCCTTCGGACATACCATCGAGCAATTAATATTACCCATCGGCCAACAGGCAAGTTTAGATACTCGTTTGGGTCAACTGACGCTCACATAACCATCCATCCCATCACATATACTGAAGCTGCAAATTTTGTATCTATTCACCAAAATTTTAAACCTTGGTGGAAGCGTTACGATTTGGATTGATTTGTGCGAATATTCTTGCAACAAGTCAAGCTATTTTCATAAGTTGTACACAATAGATGATACGACAGCCAATTGGCAGAGTGCTGATGTTATCTTGGAAAACAGATCATGCGAGTGAACTCAGCAACTCAATGATTTTTAACGTGAAATAGTTTTCTTTCAAACATGATTGAATGTAAATTATTCAATGAAACAATGTATGAAAGGTTCTATCGGTAGTCAATTTATTTTGTTATCCACAGAGTTATCCACAGGGTTATCCACAAAATTGCTTGCTACAAATACCACCCACTGGTTATGAAATGATATCCGACATCCAGGTTAATAATCTGTGTACTGCATATGCCACAGTTTGCTGACGGATCGCCGCACGATCACCGCTAAACTCAGCACAATGAGTCACCATGGGTAAAGCAGATCCTGTCCAAGCCAGCCAAACCGTACCAACCGGTTTGGCTGGCGAACCACCTGCCGGGCCGGCAATACCCGTCACTGCAATTGCCCAGTGGGCCGGGCTGTGCAACAAAGCACCTTGAGCCATTTCAATCGCCACCGGTTCACTGACTGCGCCGTATCGTTGCAAAGTATGTGGGCGAACGCCCAACAGCCGTTGTTTAGCCTGATTGGAATAAGTGACAAAACCACAATCAAACCACTGAGAACTGCCAGGCAATTGGGTCATAGCAGCACTTAATTCACCTCCGGTACACGACTCAGCAACGGCCAATTGTTGTGACATTTGAGTTAGCTGCTTGGCCAAATGTGTCAGATCAGCCGATAGCGATTGCATCTATGAATCCTGTCTGGATTGATGAATGAACGCTTTTTCCAATGGAAGATAGTCTTGCGAAGGTGCGTGGTAAGCAGTTATTTCAGCGCTTTCAATGTCAAAAAACCATCGGTGAATACTCAATTGTTGCTGGTCTACCCGCTGGCGAATCCAAGGGAAAGTTAAACAATTGGCATGAGATAAACTCAATGCGGCTTTTGCTTGACTGTCCACACTGGTGTGCACACTTTGGTCACCAGCAATCAACGATACCCAATGCCCGATGAAATCATTTTGTTGTGCTAGGGTTTGTTGATTTAACAACGCTTGAATCCCACCACATTGGCTGTGGCCCAAGATCACCAAATGTTTGACTTGCAAATAGCAAATGCCAAACTCCAGTGCAGCACTGGTACCATGGTAAGATTCATCATTTTCATACGGGGGGACAATGTTTGCCACATTACGCACAATAAATAATTCGCCTGGCTCGCATTGCAAAATTAATGCCGGGTCGACTCTAGAATCACAACACGCCACAATCATAAATTCAGGATGTTGCCCACGACGCGACAACAACTGCATGATCGAATCATCGGCTTGCGCATATCGTTTACGAAACTGTTGATAGCCTTGTAGAATTTTCTCGAATGATTTTTTCATATACAGTGGGCCAAACGCTACTCAATTAATTTGCTCAATGATACTTTTTCATCTCGATCAAGGCAAATGAAACCGACTAAGCAACTCATCATTGCAAAATTAGTACTTTCAACATAACCAACAGGGAATCGGGGGGCAGAATCGGAATCGGGGGACAGTATACTTAATTCAATTTTCAAATAAGTATACTGCCCCCGATTCCAGTGCGATTGCCATGGCTGATACAGTTGAGTAAACATTCTCGTTACGAAAGTTTATTGTGGAATTTATCTCTTGTTATATGATAGATCTTCTCCGCCTCAATAAATGCTTCTTCTAAATTATCACAAAGGTGGTCAGCTATTGCGTTATCAGAATCTATTGGATAAACATATAAGTAATATCCAACATTTTCATCATATTCAATAACCAAGTAAATTCGTTCTTTCTGATCTATTGCTTCTAACATCTTACTTATCCTTAAAATTTCGGGAATCGGGGGACAGTATACTGTCCCCCGATTCCAGGCATTATCCTTATCTTGGTGCCACCAAACAATCTGTTAGCAACTTTCAGATACGCCCGTCGTTACGGCACTGTTGATTATTTAATCAAATGGTGTACAATCTGCTTCCTATATGCTCATCATGTTGAAACTCTTAATCAGTTATGCCGTGCAAGTATCGCTTGTATGTTTAGTGAAACAGCAACTTTTAGCCAATGAAGACATCAGCTCCTAAAACGTCCGATAAATATTCAAAGTTTTTAATCCGTTCACTGCTTATCGTCAGTATGCTTGTTGGTATTCTTTATTATTCTTACCTTGCATTCGAGCTATTTCATTATTATCTAGAACCTGACGCACGCATGATTTTTTATATCCTTGGCTATGACATTGTGTATTTCATCGGAATTTTTTTATTAGTTTTCTCTATAATTTATGTGCTAATCGCTACGCTCTACTTTTTATATTCATTGATTCGTCAAGCACCGTGGTCTAAACGTCCCACTACTGTAAACCGACTACCATGTGCAGCGGTATTATGCCCCAAAGTAATGCTAGGGACTTCGATTTTAGTCCTGATTGGACCCAACGTATATTTTTATGTCGCAAGTTACAGTATATGGTAACTTCTGAAACAGCCCGCATTTATGAAACAATAATTAAGGTGTATAAGGAATGAAGATGTCAGATCCCAAAACGTCCGGTAAATATTCAAAATATTTGATCCGCTTACTGCTTACCGTCAATACGCTTATTGCTATCTTTTATTATTCTTTCCTTGCATTCTTACGAGATTATGCGAGTTCCAGCGTGAGTACTTTAGACATTGTTTTTGCCCTTGGCTCTGGCACCATGGTTTTTATCGGAACTTTTTTATTACATTTCTCCATAATTTATGTGTTAATCGCCACACTCTACTTTTTATATTCATTCATTCGTCAAATGCTGTGGTTTAAACGTCCCACTACTGTACGCCGACTACCACGTGCGGTGGTATTACGTCCCAAAGTAACTCTAGGAACTTCAATTTTAATCATGATTATGGCCGTCATCAGGCTTATACCCTGAATCGGGGGACAGTATACTTAATTCAATTTTCAATTAAGTATACTGTCCCTCGATTCCAACAATAATAGCTATTTTTGCTAATTGCTTGGGGGATATATTTGCAGCAAGAAAAGCAAAGCTTAAGCGATCCCACATGCTTAAATTGGGTGCTCTTTTTCGGTTACGACCCATCACTATTAATTGCTTTCGCAGGAGTATATTTTCTGCCATCAGTATTTTTGCACCACTAGGCTTCATTAAAATTAAGCCTGTTCGCAGAAAATGAAAGGTCAAGATAAAAAGCTGTTTCATTTTACACAACATGGGGATTATTTTAGATATTTCAATTTGATGCCTTGATTAAAAAGGTATGAATTATCAATTCGAGACGTACAGGTCAAAAGCGAGTTAGTGACAAGACCTTAAAAGGTTTCGCAGGGGTCGCGCCTGCTCGTCAGTTGTCATGATTTTTAATCGTACTTAAGTTGCAATAGGAGGGCAAGGCTTATTTTTAAATTTGATTTTACTCGCTGAAGTTTTAGTAAGAAAATTGTCATAACAAACAATCGTTGGTACACCATTTTTCAGAGATTCGATCTTTGATATTAATTATTTTGATTACTATAGAAAACATCCGTCTAATTTCTGAGAGGGTGGAGATGTCTCAATACAATTGTCTTGTTATATGGCATGGGTTTTTGTATAGTATTTTCTAATTCTTAACCTATATGAGCAGTGAACCAAATGAACAGATCCAACTTATTCGATACGAATCCTAATCCCCTTAGAAATGCAATAGATAATGATAATGCGGATGAGATTCGTCTTTGCCTCGTTGAAGATCAATCTTTGGCACAGACACCAATCGTTAACTTATCCCCACTAAATCATGCGGTGACTTTTGGAAAGATAGCAGCAGTGGAAACCTTACTATCACTAAGTAAAGAGGGTTTCAATATCAATCCAGTTGAATCGGCTGAAACAAATGGCAAAACCCCTTTGCATTTAGCGGCGCTAAATGCATATCCTAATGTTGTTGATTTATTACTTCCCTACTACCAAGAAACCCTTGATGTTAAAGATAAAAAGGGCAATACTCCCTTGATGTTGGCTGAAAAATGCTTACAGCGAGAATTGGAAACGAAAGCATCGCTAGCTGATCTGAAATATCAATCAACAGAATCTTTTCAGGCGCGGCCTAAATTTGATGATGAAGAGCTAGAGGAATATGCTGACAAGACTATATTAGCTTATCAACAAGTTATTGAGCGGTTACACGCTGCCGCTGAGCTGCAACAAGTGGCAGAAAAATCTGTCGAACAAGAAGAGGTTAATACAAGCGAAGTAATCACATCAAGACGAGTTGGCGCATTAAATTAATGCGGCTCTACAATCGTTGATTGATTGGGTCATATCCATCTCCTACTGACGCAATCTGACAAAGGATTCTGACTCTTCTAGGGCTGGTAAACGTTCCTCATAGTTTTCTGGCAAGTATTCTTTAGCTTTATCTAAGTTAGCTTTCAGCTTATTTTGCATCCCATCCTCACGAAATGCTTCACCCATTCTATTCCAACTCCAAGTGACTTGGTGACACAGTACGATCACTTTAAATAAATAGTACCGTGCCATTAGCGCATTATCACTTGTTTGGGCACCCAGACTCGTTTCAGAGGTTACTTCTATTGGAGCTGAGGTAATATCATCAATTAACGGTTGTCTACCAAAATGGAAATTTAAATAAGCCTCTAGCAATTTAGTTTCCAGATGTTTTTCTTGTTCAGGCTCCAAGTTTAAGTGACACACCAAGTAAGCCAAATCCCACATTGCATGATTGGCACCGGAATATTCAAAATCTACCAGACTAAGCTTACATATTCCGTCAAACTCTTGCCCATCTGCATCTATCTCGTCGTCTAACCGAATCGCACCTGCCGTGAGGTCACCATGTGTGGCAACACATGATAGCGCGTCAATTTCTTTTGCTTCACTTGTGCTCGTATCAACACTGGGGTTAATATCAACGCTGGTACTTGTATTAATGCTGGGGTTTGCCGCAGAAGCTTTATAAAAATGAGTATAGATCCGCAACATAAGGGATGCTGGAAAACGGTCGGGTTCGCCATCTTCTTCAACTTTTTTATAGAGTGCTGAAAATTTGGAAGCTAATTTTGCACATTCATGGAATTCATTCTTAAAACCAGAATCCCTTTGTGTATTGTGTAAGATATAGAAAGCGGCTGCGATGTGAACGAGTTGTTTATTAGTCAGGGAACCTCTTTGTGCCTTTATTACGTCGCCTAAGCCTTGTTGGTTGTTTGGCAATTCGTAGATGACTGTTCCATCACTGTGGGCAGCAACAACATTTGTGCGAATTTTAGGACGAGCACTGCCTTCTCCAAATTGATTATAAAAAGATCGTAAATTTTCAAATTCACCCTCTCGTGTAAATTTATCCCATAACCGACCTGGTATTCTAATTAAAATCGGCCTGTTGGTTTGGGGTAATGTGCACCGATAATGTAAATTTGTCTGCCCTTGATATGCTAAAGGGGCAACGTGCAAACTTTGATATAGTGCATTTTGTTGAGCCTCTTCTTTTATGTTTAGAAGAACACCGAACAAAGTTTTCCAACCCTCTGTCATTGTATGACACCTAGCGTGATTACAGATAGTTGTTTTCAGTTTTCTTAATGAATTTACTATGGTTGTTAATGTGCTTCTGAGCTGAGCTGTTTCGGGGGATGACCCAAGCTCGTCAATGAACTGCAATACGCTATTCAGGGTTTTAGATCTTTGTTTAGCTACTTTACCTTCATTAACTCCCATAGAAGGGAGCATCGCTTCATTTTCTAGTCTATGAGCCAAAGCCTCCAGTCTATTTATCATGCTAGGGATTTCGTCTTCCTGTTGGATAGGCTCATCAAAAAAAGATTTAATTTTAGCGTTTCCCCCCAAGCAATCCACATACGAGCCAAAGATGCCATTTTCTTTATGCCATAAGTTGTTGTGACAGTCCTTTGGTAGTAATGCGTGTATGGCATGATAAAGCACCAATGCTGCTGTCGTGTTGGGCAAAATAATGGTATTTAAACACTCAGTGTCCTGTATAGAGGTTAAAGCTTCTTCGACTGTAACCTCAGTGGGAAAAATGGTGTGTTCATCTTCTATAAAGACAGCCTTTTTTGAGAATTCTGTAGATTTGTGTTCTGGATTGACGGGCAATGAGTCAGACGATTGTGGCAAACTGGCTGGCTCAGTGGGGACATTTGAACTAGATGTGGCTTGACGACTCATAAATACCTCCAAATAGAACTTTTAATTTACATTCTGCCTATTATATGGTCAGTAGATTAAGGTGATCTTAAGCTTTGCGGTTTAGGGGAGCATTTGGCTTTAAGGTTTGCTAAGTGCCATGCTTGGTGGATCTGCCTGCTTATCATCCTGTACGTCTCGAATCATTACTTACGCGGCGATTGGCAGCTGAAAAAGTCCTTTGCAATGTGCTTTCTATTGAAAATGATTGATATCAATCGTTTTAGATTTTTTATTATTTGAAATTTGACTAGGTATTTGGCCATCTAACCCCCTATGTGCGCGATGCTCATTAAAATACGGTTGAAATTTATCAAGTTTGGATTGTAAATCACTGTCCGTCCAAAATAACGAACGGTCAAGCAATTCATTTTTTACTATTTTTACCAACCTCTCCACGAATGGATGAGACATTGGTATATAGGGTAGGGATTTGATTTCTTCAATTTCAAGAATACGCAAATTTGCATGCCATCGATGATATTGAAAGAGTGGGTCGTTATCTGAACTGAGGTATCTTGGTCGCTGTTTTTTGGAAATTATTTTATTGAACATTGTACAAATGGCAATACCGTTTAAATCACCTGAGTGAACAGCAAATCCTATGATACGACGCGTCTATTGCTCCATGACAATCATGACCCAATGAGATTTTAATGAAACCGATTCACATCGAAAAAAATCGATAGACCAGAGTGAATCTTTCGCATCCCCAATAAAAGTTAACCATGAAGGACCACTATTATCGGATG
>WLWR01000052.1 GCA_012103495.1 Legionellales bacterium | reverse complement strand
ATGGATTGAGGCCGGAGCCGGAGGGAACGCCTGGGCCGTCATGGTCTGGTGGGCAAGGGGATTCTCGCGAGGGTTGGAAGCCTGGATTGTTTGGAGGAGATCCGCGAGAGAAAGGCTCTGAGCAGATACGCATGTCGCCGCGCCATGGGTTGCAGTCGGAAGGGGATTTGAGTTCTGGGTTGCCTGAGGAGGGTAAACGAACGTGGGCTTATAAGGCGTTGGAGCAATTGGATGGGTTTGCGGAGCAGGTGATTTCAATTATTGGAGAGGAGCGAGTGGATGGTTTTATTAATCTTGTGGAAGATACCAAGCGTCTCACATTTACGCCTCACAGGCGTCACTCCCTATTTGCACAGGATTTTAGTATCACGACAGCCGAGAAGAGCTTGTTGGATCAAGGAAAGGTGAAAGAATTTTGGCAATCGAGAGCGGCGACAGGCGATCCGGTTGCGCGTTGGGGTTTGGCTTCGTTAGATCCGCCTGATGGTATTGTGGATTATCTTTTTGGAGGAAAGGCGATTAACCGTCGATTACACAGGTTTGGCAGACAGAGTGGAGCTGGCGAATTGGATTTAGATGCGGTTCGATTGGATTTGGCTAGAGCGCATGCTGATGCTGTTGGTAAAGATCGGAGCGGAGTGAAAGGACTTTTAGCGCCCAAACAAATAGCGGAGTATCATCACAAGGTATTTAAAGACTACATGCTACCAGCGAAAGCATTTGGTGGTACGCCAATCACTGGAAAAACTTGGGAGGCTGATTTGACGAGAGGAATTTGGTGTCGGGAGTGTGATGTGTGATGAGAACTAAGTTGGTATTGATTTTGCTTGGATTGGGGCTTGGGTTGCTATGTTTGTATCTATTTTCAAGTCGCTTGTCAGACGGTGTGGTGACGCTTGGTAAGCATAAGTTTATGATCCCAGAAATGAATGCTTCGCTGGATAGTACGATCCCGTGGTGGTTGCAAGTATTGCCGGGGTTGGATGATGGTTCGCGGGATTTTCTGTTATTTTTTCCGGTGGAGGAAATTGTGCAGCACATTCCTGCATATCGAACAAGGGATGGTAATTATAAGGAAGATATTATAGCAATATTATCGGTACTAACGGATGAGGAAATAAGAAGGCACCAAGACCCGAACTTTGGACTTTGGGGAGAGGCTTGGCATGGTACAGGGGGGTTTGATCATCGTCTGACAGAGCGGTCAGAGGATGGGTATTATAAAATTTATCAAGAGATTGGTTACCCTAACCGATGGAAGCGATGGGCGTTACTAACGCAAAACCCCACCTTAGGAAACCCGCTCCCAAAGAGGCCGGAAGATTTTTGGGTAGCATATTGTTCTATTTCAAATGCCCCTGCTACTTCTACGGGCAAGCACACTCATTGTAGTATGTATGAGTTTTTTGATGACATTGCTATAGATTTTAGACTTAGCGAACAAAACCTTCATTTGATTTCTGAAGTGAAGAAATTTTTAAGAGAAAAGGTTCTTGAGTGGAAAGTGGTTGATAAGGGTTAGGGTTTAGAATCTTCTTATCGTTGGAAGAGATCATCGAGGGTATCAGTAAATGAATAACAAAGGGTAAGATCTCTGTTACTGTCAAGGGCAGTTGAAAATTGATACAGTTTTTAGAGCAACGGCTGTTAGCGGCAATCGAAAATTGATACACCCCTGATTAATTTATAGAGTCAGCTGTTATGTCAAGGGAATCGGGGGACAGTATACTTACAGCGCTTTCCTAAAATATTGAACCTGTTATAATGTTCCTTTCATTTTTGTAAGGAACGGGCAATGTCCTATAGTGTTGAGTTAAGATTAAAAGCGATATCGGCTTATGAAAAAGGTCTTGGGAGTCAAAAAAAGATAGCGTCGATGTTTCAAATAGGGTTGAGTACTTTTAAAAGATGGGTGAAGAAGAAAAAGAATGGCAAGTCTCTAACGCCATCGACGGTTGGTTTAGGACGCCCTAAAAAAATCACCGCGCAAGGGGTTGCAACGATCAAAGCATGGGTTGAAAAAAATCCAAGCATCACCTTAAGTGAATTATCAAGAGCTTATTACAAGCAACACAAAGTGAGAGTCAGTCTTTCGATGCTCTGTCGAGAGCTAAAATCTCTGAATTTACGCTATAAAAAGTTAAGCATTCAATCCGAAGAAAAGCTTTCTGAAAAAAATAAAAAAAAAGAGAAGCGTACCTGTTAGCGCTCAAGGATGTTCCAGTTAAAAACCTGATATTTATTGACGAGTCTGCTGCTCACCTTCAGATGGCTCCACGTTATGGTCGAGCGTATGGAAGCCAGAGAGCTAATCTTTCAGCGCCTTACCATCGGGGTCATCAAATCACGATGATTGGTGCAATTAGCATCGAGAAAATTGAGGCGGCACTGTATGGTCAATGGGCAACCAATGGTGAGGTGTTCACCCATTTTCTTGAACAAAGTTTACGTCCCATGCTCAGTTCCAATCATGTTGTTGTGATGGATAACGTTTCTTTTCATAAGGTACAACGCGTTCATGAGTTGATACAAACAGCAGGGGCTCGACTCGTGTATTTACCTCCTTACCATCCGGAGCTTAATCCCATTGAAGAAATGTGGTCAAAAATAAAAAATAAACTTAGGCAGTTATCGGCAAGAACATTATCAACCTTTCAAATCGCTATTAAAAAAGCATTTCAAGACGTTACTCAATCTGATTTGATAGGATGGTTTAAACATGCAGGGTATTAGATCGTTGTTTTAGGAAAGTGCTGTAAGAGATAATTCAGCGCATCTAACTGGTCTTCATTGGATTGACGTACCCCGTTGAAAAATCGAATCAACACCGATAGTTTGCTCAATTCTTTCAACCGTCCAAATTCCGGTAGGTATTGCGCAAATTCATCGTAATGCAGGGTAAATTGATGCGCGAAAATAAACTCCGCAGAGTAGTGATGCGACAAACCAGTTTCTTCTGCCATATCCCAAGTGATGCGATACAGCAACGCCGCGTTGCTTGCGTTTTGCTCAACGCTGCCATCCGCATTTCTGGATTGCCTGTACAGTCGAAGCAATGTCTCTTCATAATCGTCTGGCTCGTTGGGCGTGTGTGCACAAATCACCCGACCGCTTTCCCAGTAACGCAATCGAAACGTTCCATCCAGAAAAATCATCGCACGACCGTCAATCCTGCAACGACCAACATCCAATTCACGCCACTGCCGCGAGGTGAACACATATATCGGCCATCCTTCATCTTCATTACTTACATCTTTTAATTCACCGTGAATGTCGCGTTCCATGCGATGTTTCTTCACCACCATGCGCAAACGCCCCAGATCAACGTGCGTGATGTCGTCTTCCTTGTTCTCCTCATCAAACAAGGTGACATCAATGGTTTCAGATTCAATCCAAAAACGATGCAATGCCCCTGAATGCGGCGCTTGATGAAAATCATCAATGATCTTGCGCAAGTACGCTGGCAGATGTTCAAGCATCGAACTCACAGAACGTTGATCATAAGGGTAACGACCTTGCACTTCTTGGTAAGTGGTCATGAATTTCAAAATGTAATCAGTTAATAACATCGTGTTGAACAATTCACTTTCCGCCAATTGAGGCGGTTCAAAACGCATGACGTTGAATGGATGATAAGGTTTGTCAGCATCCACCGGATCCAAACTGAAGATCGCATGGTCTAAACTCCTTGCCAACATTTCCGCCACATCAAACACCGTAAACACTTGATCAGAAATGGCGTATCCTTCACTCCAAGGCTCCATTAACAGATGAACTTTACCGGTACGGTTGTCAATTTGAGCACCCTTAATTGCACGGTATTTAACAATCTCAGCACTTTCCACATAAGGCAATGATCGCGATGGTTTGATCCAACCGTCGTCATCTCTATTCACCATGACCCAGGGCGTATCGATGTTTTGATCAACATCGAGAAATGTCCATGCTTGATCGAAAAGCAATTCCTCCATCAACGCCAACCGAAACTTCTGCTCATCTACGGGGTCATAATTCTCATGAAACCAATTCTTTAAGCACGCTTCGTACACTTGATACAACACCGTACTCGCAGCGTGCTCCAAAGCAATGCCATCTGAGTGCGATCGGTTGTATTCCAACACGTCCACCATCGCCTTAAGCAAACGTCGCATCAATTGAATCGCTTTGTTTTCTTGTCTAAAAAAACCAACGCTGTGCCCTGGCGATTCAAAAAAAGGAAACACATCGGCAAGCACCAGTGCGCGACGTTGCAAAGCGACAATGGCTTCCAGCAACGTCGGATCCGCATATTCAAGCGCCACCATAGAACGCAGCGATTGCACCGCAGCATACAACTCAACATCGGGCGTGGTATGGTGACCAAGACTCGTTGCGGTTAAATACATTTTCAATGCCAATTGTTCGTCGGCCATTTTAAGCGCCGACCGACTTTCCAGCCGCGCGGCTCGTTGAAAATGCATGCCAATTTGTAAAAACAGATTGACGATGATCAACTTGGCGCGACCGGTGATCGCAGGGATCCAATCCAGCAAATGAAACGCCCGTTCTCGGTGATCCTGCGCACTCGATTCAACATCGTTTAACCCATGCAAATCCCGCTCTAATAAAAACAACGTTTTAATGTGACGAAGGAGTTGAACAAACGCAGGGCTAGGCTTGTTCTGCTGGGAAATCAATTGTTCCCTGAGTTCCTCAAGATAATCTCTTGCTTGAGCACGTCCATCCAGTAACTTTAGTTGTTTGGGATCAAACAAACAATCACTCGCATGCCAATACTCATGCAATGCATGCGCGTAAAAATTGCGAAACTGTTTGTTATAAAATAACGGTGTTGCACATTGCACCGATGCATCCTCAGCGGATTTGGCAAAATCAGTGATCTTTTTAAGCGCCTGCATCAAGTCGTAAGGCGCGACCGAGTGTCCCACAGCTTTAGACACAATCTCAGAAAAGCCTTCGTAGAAAAGGCGTTCTGGCGCTTGCGAATGTTGCAGAACATTTCCAGTTAATTCAGACAACAAATACTGCTGGAGCGCCGCCAATCCCTGCCCCACATAACGACCGGCTAAAAAATCCATGAACAGTTTAACCGCTATCACCAAGCTCAGCGGTGCTTCGGGTAAAGGGGGGGAGGGCTCTATAATCCCTTGAATCGATTTCGCATGTAAAAAACTAAACACATCAGAAAACATTTGAACGCCACCGCTAGCGCTGTGGAGGGTATACAGTTCCGATTTGAACGGTTGAATGTGATGGCGCATCAGCGCCCGTTTAAGTGGCTTCCATGCAAATTGATTCACCAAATCACGATGTTGTTGCCGAAAAATATCTGAATACGGGGGCGTATCACCGGCTTTTAAGTAACCGGCCACCTGGAGGTGAAGCATTTGCTCAACGTCGGTCTCTTGATACAAACCCCGAGATGAATCACATTGAAGACGTTTTTCTGGATCCGATAGTATTTCGTACGCTTCATTTAACTGCTGCATGGCTTCTTCGCTTCCCCCTTTGTCGGGATGCGCCACGACAGCTTGTCTGTAATAGCTTCGTTTTATGTCTGCCGGCGAAGCATCCTGTGCAACACCTAATACTTGATAAGGATCGAACAATAAAGGCATGGGGAAACATCTCCTGTTTATGTTACCGTTTCAATAGTCGCTGTCTTTGAACATCAAAGGCTTGGTTAAGCCAATACGCTTGTCTTTCATCTTCACCACACTCGCCATACAGCTTACCCAACTTTCTTTTTCGCTGGGGATCCATTTGTTCCCCCAATCGTTCCAAGGGAGCCCAGGCGTCTGGATGCTCCTGTTGAGCGGCTTTGAGGTAGTGATCAAACGCTTGTCTGGGATTGCGTTTCATTCCTGGATGATCCAACTCATGCCATTGCGCTAAAGCAAACAAAGCGTTTTGATTGTTTTGCTGTGCCGCGCGAAGGTAAAACGCCAAGGCTTTGCGATGGTTTTCCACTCGATCCGTTTTGTGAACTTCGTACTGTTTAGCAATCTTTAAACACACCTGAACTCGAAAAGGCGTTTGGGCTAAATAGGCTGCGGCTTGTGGCTGGCTTTGTATATCGGCTTTCACACACCAGCGAGCCGCTTGAGCCACGTCGCCTTTTTGATGACAAACGTGATAACCCAATGCATATTGTGCTTGGGCATCGCCTGCAGCGGCCATCTCTTCCAATTGAGCTTGTGCCTGTGGATGTTTTTGCTTCATGGCAAGAAGATAAAAAGCGCAGGATGCTTTGCTGTCTTGTTCAAGAAGCTCTTTGCCAGTCTCATACCATTGAGCCAGACGGAAACTGGCTTGAGCTTCATCTTGATCACTGGCTTTTTTATAAAATTCAGCGGCGTGGAAAATGTGTTGAGACGTTCCATCGGTTTCATAGTGACGAGCGATTTGCATGCATAGCGAAGTGCTCCAGCGAGTTTGCGTTAAATAATCCAAAGCCAACACATATCCCAGCAAATGCGCTTTCACACACCAACGAGCCGCCTGAGCCATATCACCTTCCTTGCGACAAACATGATAGCCAAACGCGTATTGCGCCTGGGCACTGCTGATGGATGCCAGGTGTTCTAATTGCATTCGTGCATCCGGGTGCTTTTGCTCAATGGCAAGCACATAATAATGAATCGATTCCGATGGATTGGCATCCATCACCTCATTGCCAGTTTCATACAGTTGCGCCAAAGAAAAACTGGCTTGAGCTTTACCCAACGCACTGGCTTTTTTATAAAACTCGATGGCATGAGGGATGTGTTCAACTGTTCCCTCGGTTTTATAGTGACGAGCGATTTGTAAATAAACTGGCGCAGTAAAAGGGGTCTGAGTGATGTAGTCGAAAGCCAACTCATGCCCCAGCAAATGGGCATTCACACACCAATGAACCGCTTGAGAAACATCGCCTTGTTCATGGTAATAATGAACCCCAAGCGCGTACTGAGCCTGTGAATGGTTGGCCGATGCCAACTGCTCCAAATATGTCTTGGCTTCTGGGTGATGTTGGCGAGCCGCCAGCGCATAGTATCGATAAGCGGTCGAATGATCGGGAGCAACGTTCTCATATCCCGCTTCATACCGTTGCGCCAACCGGAAGCTTGCCTGGCCATTGTCTTGCAGACTGGCTTTTTTATAGCATTCGATGGCATGAAAGATATCTTGAGGAGAACCATCGGTTTCATATTGATGAGCCATTTGTAAATAAACCGATGCACTGAAATAAGAGTGGGTTAAATAGTCCAAAGCCAACGCATGTCCTAATCGATGTGCTTTCACGCACCAAGAGACTGCTTGGCTGGTGTTGCCTTCTTTGCGGTAAATATGATATCCGAGTGCGTATTGCGCTTCAGCACTGCCGGTGGATGCCATGCGTTCTAATTGCACTCTTGCTTGCGGGTGTTTTTGATCGATGGCAGTTACATAGTATTGGCTCGATTCCACTGGATTGGCATCCATCACCTCATTGCCAGTTTCATACAGTTGCGCCAAAGAAAAACTGGCTTGAGCATCACGCAGCCGGCTGGCTTTTTTATAAAATTCGACGACAAGAGGAAGGTGCTCAAACGTTCCATCCGTTTCATAGTGACGAGCGATTTGTACATAAATCGACGCACTAAAATGGGTTTGGGTTAAATAGTCCAAAGCCAATGCATGTCCCAGCAAATGGGCTTTCACACACCAAAACACCGCTTGGAAAACGTTGCCTTGTTCGCGGTAATAATAAAATCCAAGCGCATACTGAGCTGCTGAATTATCTGATGACACCAACTGTTTTAAGTGTATCTCGGCTTCTGGGTGAAATCGACGAGCCGCCAATGCATAGTATTGATACGCTGTGGCGTGATCGCATGGAATGCCTTCCTGCTCGGTTTCATGGAGTTGGGCGAATCGAAAACTTGCTTGAGCCTCGCCTAAGTCACTAGCCTTTTTGTAAAATTCAGCGGCGAAGGAAAGGTATTGAGAAGCGTCATTGGCTTCGTATTGACGAGCAATTTGTAAACACAAGGCACCATCAAAAGATGTTTGCATCAAATATTCCAATGCCGGTTGATGACCTTGTGTATGCGCTTTCACACACCAATAGGCCGCTTGAGAAACATCGCCTTGTGCATGGTAATAATGAAATCCAAGCGCATACTGGGCATCCGCATTGTCTGCCAACGCCAATTGCTCTAAATAAATTTTGGCATCACTGTCATGCTGATAAGCCGCCAACGCATAATATCGATAAGCCGTGGGAAGATCGGGATTGTCTTCCTTTTCTTCAAGTTGCCCTAACCGAACACTGGCTTGTGCGTGTCCCATGGCGCTGGCTTGTGTATAAAGCGTAAGGGCTTTTTGGGGCTGGGATACTAAACCACCCTCCCCCAATTCATACAGTCGCGCCAATTGAAAACAAGCGTACGGCTGCGATGCGCTTTTGTCCAACAACTCGTTTAAGGCATGTTTTGAACCGTGTTTCGCAGCGTCTCCATGCCAAGCAAACGCTTGTGCTGTATCTTTCTCAATGGTTCCACAGCCGTTTTGATGCAGTTGTCCCAGACAATACATGGCCTCGGGGTGTTCTTGTTGCGCCGCCATTTGATACCAATGCATCGCTTGTTCCCAATTGGAGGCCTTACACTCAACGTGTCCCAAAAGAAACGCCGCTTCACCATGATCATTCTCGGCTAAATCTTTTAAAGTTTGTTTGGATGCCTCATGATCATCAATGGCAGCTTTATAATACATCTTGAGGGCTTGAGATAATTCGCCCTGATCTTGATGCCAATTTGCTATTCGAAAATAAGCACGCGGATCGCCTTGTTGCATGGCTTGTCGGTATAAGATGAGGGCTTGTTCAAAGTCTTCTTCCACATGCCGACCCAATTCATAGCACTCTCCACGGCTGAATGGGTCACGGTAACCCTCAACGTATAATTTGAAGCGATCAGCCAGCTTCATGAGCCAACCTTAAAGAGGCACGTAAAGAACGATCCTCCATTGAGAGCCAACTCTTTTTTTCGGGATACGATGACAGACAAAGAGTGTGTGGACCTCATCAACGATGGAAGGATCACCAACCCATAAACGATCAAAGAATAAAAAACTGAAGGGGATGCAAGGCACATGACGCCACTCCTTTGACTACGAAACTTCCATAAAGTGCGCGCAATGTATAAAAAATGAGAACCCTTGTCAA
>WLWR01000051.1 GCA_012103495.1 Legionellales bacterium | reverse complement strand
GTATAGCGGATGTTATTGCATAAAACAGTCATCAACGAAACAGGAATCCCCATTGTTTGGTTACACGGATTTGGCTTTAGCGGTCGAATCTGGCAGCCGGTGATCAAACAATTGAGCGCGCGTTATCAATCGATTGTATTGGATTTACCAGGATTTGGTCGCAGTCCATCCGGTAGCTATATGGTGGAAGCTTTAACGGAAACGTTGCGACAGACGATCGATCACCCCGCCATTTGGGTGGGATGGTCATTGGGAGGGCTGATTGCTTCCGCGTTTGCTCAGCGTTATCCACAGCAAGTCAAACAATTAATTACTGTCAGTTGTAATCCTCGATTTGTTCAACAAGTGGATTGGCCCGGTGTTGAACCGGCGCAGTTGGATCAGTTTTGCCAATGGGCGCGCACCCAACCGGCGCAATTGTTCAAACAATTTGTGCGCTTGCAATGCTTGGGCGAGCCTGAACAACGGATTAAAATCCGTGGGTTAACTGAATTCATCCAGCAACAACCCTTCCCCGAATCCACCACCTTATTAGATAGTTTGCAATGGTTAGCCGATTACGATGCACGCACGGTGTGGCAACAGTTATCGATGGCGCAATTGCATATATTCGGAGACATTGATCCCTTGGTTCCATCGGCGGTGGTTGACGAGGTGCAGCATTTGCTGCCACAACAAACTGTGGTGCGGTTTGCTCAATGCGCGCACCAACCTTTTTCTGCCAATCCGTCTACGTTTATTCAATTGATTCAGGAATTTATGAATGCTTGTGACGACTCAATCCACTAAACAGGCGATTGCCAATCGATTCAGCCGATCCGCGCATCGTTATGATCAAGCAGCCACCGTGCAACGGCAAGTGGGGCAACTGTTGATGAAACAATTGCTAGGGCATTGTTTTGGTGACAAAGAATGTATTTTGGATTTAGGCGGGGGTTCAGGATTTTATGTGCAGCAATTGGCGCGGCAATTTCCACAGCAATCGTTGATTTATTTAGACATTGCTGCTTCGATGAGCCAATTTGCCAAGCGACAATGTCAAAAACATCAGGCGCTTTTTTTACAAGCGGATTTTGATCACATTCCATTGGCCGATCACAGTGTGGCGCAAATATTTTCAAACATGACGTTGCAGTGGAGTTTGGATTTTATGACCACACTGACAGAATTGAAACGAATCATGACACCAACGGCGCAATTGAATTTTAGTCTGCCAGTGGCTGGAACATTGTGGGAATTGGATTACAGTTGCCAGCGTGATGCGTCATACTCGTGTGTCAATGATTTTATGTCTCCGTCCCAAGTAGTTGAATATCTTGAGCAAGCAGGATTTGTCTTGCAGCAAGAATTAAAACAAGAAGTGGTGTATTACTATCCGGATGTGGTTTCGTTGCTCAGGCAATTGCGTGACATTGGTGCCAATAGTCTTACGCATACGACGTCACGATATTATGGAAAGCAATTCATGCGTGAATTGATTCAAACTTATGAAACATTTCGTTGTTCGCAAGGGTTGCCAGTGACGTATCAAATTTTTTATGGAGCGGCGCAATGCAAACCGTAGCTCGTCGCTTGTTTATTACTGGTACGGATACCGATGTTGGCAAAACATACGCGACGGTTGAATTATTAACGTATTTCGCGCAACAAGGGTTGACCACTGTGGCGATCAAACCGGTGGCTACCGGTGGCGTTTGTCTTTCGGATGGGTGGCGCAATGACGATGCTGTGCAATTGCAACATCACGCGACACGTTGCTTGCCGTATGAGGAAGTGAATCCCATTGTTTTTGAACCGCCTATTGCCCCACACATTGCCGCGCAATTGGTACAGCAATCGTTGACGGCTTCCCAGATCGTAGAAGCTTGTTTGCCGGCATTGAATCAATCGGTGGATGTGGCGGTGATGGAAGGTGCTGGTGGTTGGTTGTTGCCATTAACGGATCAAACAACCATGGCCGATGTGGTGGGTGAATTGCAAGCAGCAGTTATTTTAGTAGTCGGAATGCGCTTGGGTTGTTTGAACCACGCATTGCTGACTGAGCAAGCAATTTTGCACGATGAACGAATTAAACTGTTGGGTTGGATTGCCAATTGTGTCAGCCAGACGATGCCTTATCGACAGCAAAATATTCAAACCTTACAAAGCATGATGCGCAGTTCTTGTTTGGGTGTGATCCCATATCAACAACCGGCTCAATTTGATCAACAATTAGTGACTAGAGTCACCGATTTGCATCACCGACACTTCGCCAGCGTTTAACCGTTGAATGGGTTGAGTTGGATCCGTTTGCAATAGTAAATACCCTTGTTCATCGATGCCTTTGGCAATGCCTTGGAGAGAAGAGGTTGTGCTGGAAGATAAACAAATCGGTTTATTATACAAATAATCATAGTGCTTTAATTCAGTGGAAAATGCAGTCAATCCTTGCGCGGAGAATTGATGGATAGCATCGGCCAATTGATCAATGGCATGGGCAATTAATACATTGCGATCATAATGCTGTCCGGTGATGTGATGCATCGATGTCCAACGATGAGTTTGTAGAGTGTCAATAGCTATGGGCATGTTGACATTCAATCCGAAGCTAATAAACAAATGACATTGGTGATTGGCTTGGGCCGCTACTTCAATCAATACGCCACTGAGTTTGTGATCATGCCAATATAAATCATTTGGCCATTTGAGCAATACGTCATTTAGTTGATGGCGATGTAACAAACGAATCAAAGCAATGCCAATGGCTAAACTCAAACCGGCCAGTTGACTCACATCTTGATCAATACGCCAAACGCTGGAAAAATAAATATTCTGTCCAAAAGGAGAGTGCCACAGTTTGCCACTGCGACCACGACCTTGAGTTTGCTGTTCAGCTAAACAAATGGATGGTAGAGAACGGTCGTGCGATGAGAGTTGTTTGATGTAATCGGCGGTGGAAGGCAATTGAGTAAACAGTGCGATTTGATCGGCTTTCATAGTGACTGAAGATATGTGTTGCAAGATGCGATCAACATTTAGCAAAACAAACGGAGGATGTGCCAAACGGTAACCGCGGTGTTTATCAACATGCAGGTCAATGCCTTGGGTTTGTAAAAAATTGAGATGTTTCCACACCGCGGTTCTGGAGATCGACAAGGCTTCTCCTAAAGCGTTGCCAGAGTGAAACTGGCCATCGTTTAAAAGTGCAACTAAATCATCCAACGTTGTGGTGCTGCGTTTCATAAAAACAATTCAATCAAATTATTTAAATAACGATGTCCCAATGGTGTCACAGTCAATTGGGTAGCGTCAAACTGCACCAATGATTTTTGCCTTGCTAGCGTCAGTGGTGCTTGCAATTGATGGTGTGTCAGACCGGTACGTGATTCAAATAAGGCAAAGGGGATCGGTTGATACAGTCGCAGTGCGTTGAGCATGAATTCAAAACTTAATTGTTCGGTAGTAATGGTTTGTTGTTGAGCAATGAATGGTTTATCGCGACTTAAATATTCTTTGGGTTGTTTGCGTTTGTGCCAACGATTAATTTGTTGTTGATCCAAATCGGTGATTTTACTGTGACTGCCCGCACCGATGCCTAGATAGTCACCAAAAAGCCAATAATTTAAATTGTGTTGGCAGGGATGCGATTGAGTGTAAGCGGAAATTTCGTATGGATGAAACCCATGATCGGCAAGCAATGCTTTGCCGTGCTCTTCAATGGCTAGTAGGTGATCTTCGTGTGGGAGCGGCGGTGGTCGCTTATAAAAAACGGTATTGGGTTCCAGTGTTAATTGATACCACGATAAGTGCGTCGGTTGTGTCTTGAGTGCGGTGGTGAGATCATTCATTGCTTCTGCGACAGTTTGCTCTGATAAACCGTACATCAAATCAACATTAATGTCGGTAAACCCGGCTTGTTGTGCTTGTTCAAGAGCGTGGTAAGCGGTGGAGCCATTGTGAATGCGTCCCAAGGTGGTTAACCGATTGTCTTGAAAACTTTGCACCCCCACGGATAGGCGATTGATGCCAATGGCACGGAAATCGGCAAACTTGGCTTGCTCAAAGGTTCCCGGATTGGCTTCCAATGTAATTTCAACATCATCAAGCGACAGGTCAAACAATCGTGCAATTGCTTGCAACAATTGATTCAAAGCCTTGGCTGAAAATAAACTGGGGGTGCCTCCTCCCAAAAAAATGGTTTGTGGTTTACGACCCTGCAGGCGGGGTAAATCGGTGTTGAGATCAGCCAGTAAAGCATGGATGTAATCGGCTTCAAGATCTTGGGTGAATCCAGTGTGTGAATTGAAATCACAATACGGACATTTACGAATGCACCAAGGCAAGTGAATATACAAACTCAGTGGTGGGGCGATTAGCAAAACAGTCAGGGGTGATTTGTGGATGAGTATGCTGATGGTAGCAAGCGCTGCAACCAAACACAATGGCTACTACATATGAACGGATCATTTTTTCACAGCAAGATTAAAGATCGATTAATTCACTCCCGGGTTGTTATGAGGTGTTAAATTTTGGTAAACACAATTGTCACCTCCATGGGTATTTGCTACCCTTGCGCGACATTTTTGCAGTCATGGTGTCATCTATGCAGTTAGATCGATGGTTGAAATTATTTATTAGCAGTGGACTGTTGCTCCAAGCTAGCCTAGCAGGTGGCGCAGTTTATTCTGATCCGATACAAGCCTCGATCGTTGAGCAAGCCAAACAAGACAAACAAATCCAGCGCATGCGTTATGCCGATTTACCTGGCAGAACCAGTCGTCAAGAACGTCAATCCAACTATATAAGATTGTTACGGGCGCAAAATCGAATTCTCTTTTACAACCCATTGTTGGAAGAATTGGATGAGACGGCCATTGATATTAGTGATTTACCTTCTCCTGAGGAAATGGACATTGTACAAGGACATCCCTTGATTCAATTACCAGGCATTGACATTCGTTATGGTGCTTGGCACGGTCGCTCACCTTCCAAGATGGGTAAGATTGGCCGTAACCTGCGAATTTTACGTACCAAGGCGGAAGATAATCCTAAAAACAATCACTATCCGAATATTTTCTTAGGAGCTGAATTTGAACCCTTGATTCAATATGGTCACAATCAACAGTCGGCCCTCAATCCAAAAAAAACGCCCAATGACAGCACCAAGTTATTGATTAATACGGCAACCCTGTATGCGATTGGTAATGTGAATAATTGGATGACATTGGACTTTGGGTATAAATTTGCTAGCGATACTTTGGATGGATTGATGTTGATCTTGGGGGATTTGCGTGTGTCACCATTTTTCTTTTCAGGTGGAAAACAGTATGGGCAATTTGGTATTTTTTCCAATTACGCGATGACCTTAACACCACTGCCGCGAGATATTTTTCGCATCAACACTGTGACCACTAACTTGGGATATGCTTCCGAATGGATGGATTTGCAAGTCAGCGCTTTGGCCAATCAAGAGAGCAGTGATTTTAATGCGGTGTCTGCCAACGCAGTGTTTCGTTGGACGATGGGTGATAATTTTGGATGGCAATTCGGGGGCAGTTTGGTCAGTAACATCCTTAATAAGACCAATGTGTTTTCTGATCCGATTTTTGCTCAAACCGTACATCGATTGCCATCGGTGGATGTCAATGGCAGCATGGTATGGGGCAGTTTAGAAGTGCAAACTGAATTCGCCCAAGTGTTGCGTTCTACACCGACCTTTAATAAAGTCGGTGCATTCAGTTCGCAAGCGCGGTATTTACTGCCAACGCATACGACTTTGTTTCCAACCTATCTCTATAGCGGCTACAGTCAAATCGTCAATGGATCTAAAATCTTTACCAATCCAGCGTATCGCAACAAACGATTGCCACAAAAGCGTATTGACAGTGGTATTTTATTGGATGTGTTTGATTATACCCAAATCGCGATTGAGTATGGTTATGGTCGCAGTTATTTTGCCAAGAATTCACATGTGATTCGTATCATATTGAATCTACAAGTTTAATGAGTGGTTCTTAAGGATAAACCACTTGTAATTCAATTGTGCTCAATTAAAATGAGTCCGTTTCATTCACATCCATCAGCTAAGAGGAAAAATCATGACAAGCAATACAATGAAAGTTGCGGTGACCGGTGCCGCGGGGCAAATAGGATACGCATTGTTATTTCGGATTGCGTCCGGTCAAATGTTTGGGCCGAACACTGCCGTTGAATTGCAATTGTTGGAATTGGAACCGGCGCTTGGAGCGTTGGAAGGGGTGGCAATGGAGTTGGATGATTGTGCGTTTCCTTTATTGAAAAAAATTGTGTGCACCAGTGATGTGAATCGAGCCATGCAAGATGTTAATTGGGTGGTGTTGGTTGGCGCCGCGCAGCGTAAAAAAGGCATGGAACGATCTGACTTATTACAAATTAATGGCAAAATTTTCCAAGGACAAGGCAAAGCGATCAATGATCACGCTGCCGATGATGTACGGGTGTTTGTCGTGGGCAATCCATGTAATACCAATTGTTTGATTGCTATGCACAATGCACCGGATGTTCCACAGAATCGTTTTTACGCAATGACCAGTTTGGATGAATTGCGGGCGCGTACCCAGTTGGCGAAAAAAGCCAACATGCCTGTGACCGCGGTAACCGAGATGACCATTTGGGGCAATCATTCTTCCACACAATATCCAGATTTTTATCATGCCAAAATCAGTGGGCAATCGGCGGCGACGGTGATTGGTGATGAGGCTTGGTTGAAGGGGGAGTTTTTACAAACTGTACAGCAACGTGGTGCGGCGATCATTCAAGCGCGTGGCGTGTCTTCGGCAGCTTCGGCAGCCAATGCGGCGATTCATGGGATCCATTGTTTGACCCATGATACGGTTGCGGGTGAATCGTTTTCCGTATGTCGTGCTTCCACCGGCGAGTATGGTGTCGATGAAGGCTTGATTTTCTCAGTCCCTTGTCGTACCGAACAAGGACAGCTAAACGTGATCACAGACATCACTCACAATGAATACGGTCAACAAAAAATGGCGGCAACGCTGGCTGAATTGCGTGAAGAAAAACAAGTCGTACAGGAATTAGGTTTAATTTAAATTTTTGGTGAGTCGTGACCAATTTTTTTCTTAACCGCGTTTGCGAGAAATCTGTTGTTTCAACAATTCTTGCAAACGACGGTGATATTGTTGAGTCAATGTGGTGACGATATCCGACTTGGCGGTTGTTAATGGTTGATGATTGATTTGATGGACCCGCTGAATGGGTTTTAATGTATTGGTAATCAAGACCGCGTCTGCCGCGTAGCAATCGGGGAGAGTGATGGATTGCTGCATGTGATCAATGGATAATTCAGCACACAGTTCCAGCAGTACTTGCCGGGTGACACCAGGCAATACCCCATCGTCAAGCGGTGGGGTGATCACTTGTTGGTGATTAATTAAAAAAATATTAGCGACGCTGGTTTCACACACATGTTGTTGATGATTCAACCACAAAACATCGTCCGCGTCTTGGACGGCAACTTGTTGGTGCGCCAAGATGGCTTCCAAATAATTGGTAGACTTCATTGTGACTAACGGTGAACTCGCATTGCGTCGTATGTTGGTTGTCGCCAAGGATACCCTGGGTTTTACCTCAGGTTTGGCAAACAAATACATCCAATATTGAGGTGTTTCGGTACCGGTTGGCAATAAAGCACGCTCACCACAACCACGAGTGATGGTGATCCGCAAACCCACTGAATCGGCAGTGAAATGATTACGTTCGACTAAGGTTTGCGCAATATCTAACAAGTGTGGTTGAGTCAATGGCAAGGATATTTGTATCTTGCTGGCAGTGCGTAATAATCGGTGCCAGTGATAATCAATCCATGGAATGTGTCCATGCTGCACCAATAAGGTATCGAAAAAACCATCGCCCAACAGCAAGCCTCGGTCTTGGCAGGATATCGTTGCAGAATCTGCTTGGCTAAATTGACCATTACAGTACACTATCGTCATGAATTCACCGGTGTAAAACAATTGTGAACAATTCAATACAGCAGGCGCGGTTGACCTGCCAAGCCATTCTAACCCAGGTTATACAGAAAAAGCAGTCGCTTGCCGAAAGTTTTGCTCAATCGTCGTGGCCAGCCGCGCAACAAGGTTGGATTAAAAATATTTGTTTTGGGGTGTGTCGTTGGTATCTGAGGTTGGATGGTGTATTAAGCCAACTGTTAAAAAAACCATTGCCGGGCAAACATCAAGACGTGTATGGGTTGTTGATCATTGCGGTGTATCAACTTTTGTATACTCGAGCAAAGCCAGCGGCGGTTGTCAATGAAACGGTGGAGGTGGTAAAAAAAATTGGCAAACCTTGGGCCTGTGGCTTGACCAACGGTGTGTTGCGGCAATTGATTCGTCATCAGTCTGAGATAATCGATGCGCTTCCTGCTTCGTTAACGATGCAAACGTCACATCCTGCTTGGCTGGTCGAACAAGTAACCACCGCTTGGCCGCAACAGGCGGAATCGATTTTACATGCCAATAATCAACATCCACCGTTGAGTTTACGCATCAATGAAACGCAAATAACGCGTGAACGTTATCTAGGTTTGTTTGATGCACAGCAACAAACGGTGAGTTGTGCTGAACAATTACCCTGCGGGGTGAGAGTGGAACCAGCCATGCCAGTGGAACAATTGCCCGGGTTTGCTCAAGGATGGGTTTATGTGCAAGATTGGGCGGCGCAATGGGCTGCTTATGAATTGGATGTGCAGCCAGGCGCGCGTGTATTGGATGCTTGTGCTGCACCGGGTGGAAAAACCACTCACATTGCCCAATTGCAACCGCAGTTGGCGCAATTGATCGCTGTGGAGCAATCGGCAGAACGCATCCAACATCTTGAACAAAATTTAGCGCGCTTGCAATTGAGTGCAACCGTGGTGTGCGCCGATGTGGCAGATTCACAAACTTGGTGGGATGGACAATTGTTTGATCGTATTTTGTTGGATGCGCCGTGTTCGGCCACCGGCGTGATCCGCCGCCAGCCGGACGTGATGTTCCATCGCCGCGCCGAGGACATCGATGCACTGGTCGGCGTGCAGGCCCGCCTGCTGGAGGCCTGCTGGTCGATGCTGCGCCAGGGAGGCGTGCTGCTGTACGCCACCTGTTCGATCCTGCGTGCCGAGAACGTCGATCAGGTGCGGGCCTTCCTGAAGTGGCATCCGGACGCGGTGGCACAGCCGCTGGATGAT
>WLWR01000050.1 GCA_012103495.1 Legionellales bacterium | reverse complement strand
ATTGATCTGCATACAAAATGACTTCGATGCGATCAGCAAAGCCTGCGATGGCTTCATCCACGGCATTGTCGATGACTTCTTGGGCTAAATGATTGGGGCGGGTGGTATCCGTATACATGCCAGGACGACGTTGTACTGGTTCTAAACCTTCCAACACTTCAATGGTTTCGGCTGTGTAGTTGCTCGCCATAAAGGTCTCGTTTGTCAAAAAAATTGCGGCTATTGTAGACAAGTCGTTTCATTTTGCCAATGAGTGTGAACCGATTGGCTGAGCAGTTCTTTGCTTAAGCGTATCGGCATCGCTCATTGAACAGGACATGGTATGAATCCGTGACAAGTTACAAAAAAATGCTATACTTGCGCAATTATGAGTCAGTCCAAGTCCAGCAAACGCTGGTTAACCGAACATTTCAACGATCCTTATGTCAAACAAGCGCAACGTGATGGTTATCGTTCGCGCGCCGCCTACAAATTGATCGAGTTGCAGCAAAAATATCGTTTGATCCAACCGGGAATGCGAATTGTTGATTTAGGCGCTGCCCCTGGAGGGTGGTCGCAGTTGGCAAGTCAATGGGTACAGCCGACCGGAACAGTGGTGGCTGTGGATTTGCTGCCGATAGAACCTTTACCCAATGTGGTGATGGTGCAAGGAGATTTTCGTGAGCAAGCAGTGTTACAGTGCGTTTTAGAGAAAGTTGGGGATCAACGAGTAGATGTAGTATTATCCGACATGGCGCCCAATCTGAGTGGTAATCACAGTATCGATATTCCACGCAGCATGTATTTAGCGGAATTGGCTCTTGATATGGTGGGGCAGATATTGAAACCGCGCGGCAGTTTGGTCATGAAATTATTTCATGGGGTAGGATTTGAAGATTTATTACGCCAAGTGAGGTTGTGTTTTACCACGGTGCAAGTGCGCAAACCCAAAGCTTCACGAGCGCGTTCCAAAGAGGTTTATTTGGTGGCCAAAGGCTATACTAGTAATGAGTGATGGCCGTGAAGGCCATATTTTTTTAAGAGGACTTAGTGTTGAGTGATATGGTGAAAAACTTATTATTATGGATCATAATCGCAGTTGTTTTAGTCTCAGTATTTAGTAATTTTGGACCTCGTACCGCCGGTACTCAAAAATTATCTTATTCTGAATTCGTTGAACGTGTTGAACAGGGTGATGTGCGCTCAGTGAAGATTGAGAACCGAGTTATCACCGGGACTACATCTAATAATCAACCGTTTACTACTTATATTCCACCCATTCCGGATCAATATTTATTACCAGATTTATTGAAAAAAGGCGTGAGTGTTGAAGGTGCTGCGCCGCGGCAAGACAATATTTTACTGCATATTTTTATCAATTGGTTTCCCATGTTGTTGCTTATTGCAGTGTGGATTTTTTTCATGCGGCAAATGCAAGGCGGCGGCGGTCGCGGGGCGATGTCGTTTGGTCGCAGTCGGGCACGATTATTGGGTGAAGATCAAGTTAAAGTGACGTTTGTCGATGTTGCAGGCGTGGATGAAGCTAAACAAGAAGTCGAAGAACTGGTCGACTTTTTAAAAGATCCAGGCAAGTTCCAAAAGTTAGGCGGTCGTATTCCACGTGGGGTATTGATGGTCGGTCCTCCAGGAACCGGTAAAACCTTATTGGCCAAAGCAGTGGCCGGCGAAGCCAAAGTGCCTTTTTTCACCATTTCAGGATCGGATTTTGTCGAAATGTTTGTTGGGGTTGGTGCATCAAGGGTGCGCGACATGTTTGAGCAAGCTAAAAAACAAGCTCCTTGTATTATTTTTATCGATGAAATCGATGCGGTGGGTCGTCATCGAGGCGCTGGTCTTGGCGGTGGGCACGACGAGCGTGAACAAACTTTAAATCAATTATTGGTAGAAATGGATGGTTTTGAAGGCAAAGAGGGGGTGATTGTGATTGCCGCAACCAACCGTCCGGATGTGTTGGATCCTGCGTTGTTACGCCCCGGTCGATTTGATCGGCAAGTCGTGGTGCCATTACCTGATATTCGCGGACGTGAACAAATTTTAAAAGTACACATGCGTAAGATTCCATTGGCTAAAGACGCGAATGCGCAGCCCATTGCTCGAGGTACTCCTGGATTCTCCGGTGCTGATTTGGCGAATTTGGTTAATGAGGCCGCATTGTTTGCCGCACGCGCCAATAGATCAGCCATTGGCATGCGCGAATTGGAATTGGCCAAAGATAAAATCATGATGGGCGCTGAGCGCAAATCGATGGCGATGGATGAGAGTGAAAAGAAATTAACGGCCTATCATGAAGCCGGTCACGCCATTGTTGGATTATTAGTGCCAGAACATGACCCAGTGTATAAAGTGACAATTATTCCTCGTGGACGTGCGCTGGGGGTAACGGTATTTTTGCCTGAACAAGATCGATATTCCCATACCAAACGTCGATTGGAAAGCCAGTTGTCCAGTTTGTTTGGAGGCCGTGTTGCTGAAGAACTTATTTTTGGTAAAGATTTGGTAACCACCGGGGCTTCCAATGACATTCAACGAGCCACGGATATTGCGCGCAACATGGTAACGCAGTGGGGTTTGTCTGATAAACTAGGGCCTTTAACCTATGGTGAAGAAGAGAGTGAAGTATTTTTGGGGCGTTCTGTCACCAGCCGCAAAGAAATTGCCGATGCCACTTCGAAATTAATTGATGAAGAAGTTCGTGAAATCATTGATCGCAATTATGCGCGGGCAAAATTATTATTAATGGAAAATATTGACAAATTACACTCGATGGCTGAAGCGTTGGTTAAATACGAAACCATTGATACGCAACAAATCCAAGATATTATGGAAGGTCGAATGCCAAATCCCCCGCGAGATTGGGATGATGATGAAACCAGTAAAAAAACGGATTCAAACACGGATACGCCGGACCAACTGCAAGCAGAGAAAAAACCTGCTATCAAAGGTCCGGATAGTCCTTCTGGGTCTTCTGATCCAGCCGAGCAAAATTAATTGTTTCAATGAGTTGCTCATTAATGCAAGTCATGGGTATTTTAAATGTTACCCCTGATTCTTTCGCAGATGGTGGGCGCTATCTATTGCGTGATCAAGCATTACAGCATGCTTTAGACATGGTAGCCGCCGGTGCTGATTATATCGATGTAGGGGGAGAGTCCACACGGCCGGGCGCTACGCCAATCTCAATACAACAGGAATTGGATCGAGTTATTCCTGTGATTGAATTGTTGGCCGATGCAGTTGATGTGACGATTTCCATTGATACCAGCCAGCCCCAGGTGATGCAAGAAGCGGTCAAAGCCGGTGCTGGTATGATCAACGATGTGCGGGCATTGCAACGACCGGGTGCGTTGGCAGTGGCAGCAACTTGTCAGGTCCCTGTTTGTTTAATGCATTTGGTAGGGGAACCCAGTTCCATGCAAAATGATCCACATTATGATGATGTGGTGGTAGCGGTGATGGTTTTTTTACAAGCGCGCATTGACGCTGCCTTAGCGGCTGGGATTGAAGTCAATCATTTGATTGTTGATCCTGGCTTTGGATTTGGCAAAACCCAAACGCATAACTTACAAATGGTGGCGCAATTGAACACACTCCAACAGTTGGGTTGCCCAATTTTATTAGGTGCATCACGTAAATCAACGTTGGGTGTCCTGACAGGAAAAGCGGTTGAGGATCGACTGGCGGCAAGTTTGGCAATGGTTGCTTGGGCGCTATGGCAGCAGGTTGCTATTATTCGTGTGCACGATGTAGCGGCTACGGTAGATTTCATAAAAGTATTTAACGCGGTTGCGCAACATCAAACAATCGTACACACACACTGAACGATTTTAATCAGACGACGTTCGCACAGGAGGTATGCAGTGACAATTGAACGAAAATATTTTGGAACCGATGGTATCCGTGGAGAAGTCGGGCAATCATTGATCAATCCAGAGTTTGTATTGAAACTAGGTTGGGCGGTAGGTCGTGTATTGGCTAATAAAGAACGACGTAAAGTCTTGATTGGTAAAGATACGCGAGTATCTGGGTATTTGCTGGAATCGGCGTTACAAGCAGGCCTGTCGGCGGCGGGTGTGGATGTCAAATTGTTAGGGCCGATGCCAACCCCTGCCATTGCTTATTTGACTCGTACGTTTCGCGCCAGTATTGGGATTGTGATCAGTGCGTCGCATAACTTGTTTTATGACAATGGCATTAAATTTTTTGGAAGTGATGGTCAGAAATTATCTGATAAATTGGAGTTGGCAGTTGAACAAATGTTGGATCAACCCGTGGTGACGGTGGATTCCAAACTGTTAGGCAAAGCCGAGCGAGTGGTGGATGCGCCGGGACGTTATATTGAATTCTGTAAAAGTGCGATTGCCAGTGAAATTCGATTGAATGGCTTAAAAATTGTTGTTGATTGTGCCAATGGAGCAACGTATCACGTTGCTCCGACTATTTTTCAAGAGCTGGGAGCGCAGGTGATTGATTTAGCCACTCGTCCGGATGGATTTAACATTAATGACCAATGTGGTTCAACCGATACTGCAATGTTGCAGCAGGCAGTAGTGACTCATCAAGCACATCTAGGAATTGCTTTTGATGGTGATGGTGATCGAGTTATCATGGTTGATGAGCAGGGACGTGTATTGGATGGTGATGATTTATTATATATTATGATTCAAGATCGTTTGCAGCGCGGATTGATGTGTGAAGGGGTGGTGGGAACAGTCATGAGTAATTATGGTTTTGAAATGAAATTGGCACAGCTCAATATCCCCTTGGTTCGTAGTCAAGTGGGGGATCGGTTTGTCTTAGCGGAACTGGTGAAACATCAATGGCTGTTAGGTGGAGAGCCGTCAGGACATATCATTTGTCTGGATAAAACCACGACGGGTGATGGGATCATTTGTGCTTTGCAAGTATTGTCCGCGATGCAACGCCAACAGCAATCGTTGGCTCAATTAACTCAAGGATTGAATAAGTTACCACAAGTAATGATCAATGTAGAAAGCCGGTATGGTGAACAAGTTGCCAATCATCCACGAGTATGCGAAGCGGTACAACAAGTTGAAGCCAAATTAAATCAAAGTGGCCGAGTATTGCTGCGTGCTTCTGGTACACAACCGTTGGTACGGGTTATGGTTGAGGGTAAAGATCGTCAACAAGTTGAAAGCTATGCGCAACAGTTGGCACAAGTGGTTGCTCAAATAGAGGTATAATTTTTCTTTACTGTATTTCTTTCTTATACAAGAGAAATAATACATTTTTCATCCGGAACAATAGCATTTATGTAGGAGATAAGATTACAATAAGCTTTGTTAAATTAAATAAGGAGTACTAGAAATATGTCTATTCATACAGAGACTGTATCTAGAGAGGTATCAAGATTTAATTTATTGGAATCAGAGGTATATGATTTTTTTCATAAAAGAATAGCGAATGAATCTTTATCATTGAATAGACGACTTGATATCGCATCTATAATATTGAGCCTTCCAGATTATTTGATTCGATCAAATGCTAGCTTTGAGGAAAAGATATCACATATTGAGCGGGCAAAGCGACACACTTTATTGCATTATCACCCTGATAAAGTTGCTAATGTCATTAAAGTGGTTGAGCTTGTGCAAAAAGCTGCTGATTTGTTATGGAGTTTTATATTTTCTCAGCTTCCTGAGAACGCTGCTTGTAAATCCTTGCCACAATATCAATATATGCTGGTGTCTTCCTCTGAGCTTGAATTACAGGATTACATATCAATTGCTTCACAGACGGCGGTTCAGTTAAGACGACACTGGAATGATTTTAGTCGCAGTAATGCGGCGACAGTTTTCCGAAAGTCTGAAAACGGTGAGTCATCAGCTACGCCAAATTATACAGAAAAAATGGTGAAAGGTGATATCGCTTTTTGTTTACTTGCAAAAGCAGGCGCACTTCCTGATGCATTGAATGAAAGTCATCTTGAACAGCTTCTTGAGCAAACTGGTGATAAAAAACCTTTTTTTTGTGAGACAGCGTGTCTAATGCTGATGCAGACACGCGATTGGTTTTTGCATGGTATTTCCGTGGTCGGTAATAATAATTGTGAAGTTTTTCAGTATTGTTATCAGCAGTCTCCGGAAATTTTTTCTCCATCTCGCCTTGAACAGATTTTGGAAGAAGGACATCTTTCTGAGGCAGAGATGATAGCGGTCATAACTCAGATGCCTGGTAATCTCCGGTATGTTTCTATCAATAGCTTTATATGGTTGATACAAAGATCACCATCCATATTAAATGAAGTATTGCGTTTTGCTGTGTTGGTGGGACATTTAAGAGATAGTTATTTTATCCAAGCATCCATCTTTGATCAGATATTAGATTGTTATGAGGATTCAACCAAAAGAATCATTAAGCATTTACTTTTGGGAAATAGAACAATACTGTCATACATTGATGTTAAACAATGTTCTCAAATTATCTCTGATATAAATGCTATTCCTGAACATGCGGTTGTTTTATCGTGGGTCTTGGCGGCGGTTGAACACCAACGTAGTGTTGGTCAAAGGGGACTTGAGACTCTTGATAGGAGCGTGCGAGATTTTTTCTATGAGGAAGAATTTTCCTATGTTGCTTCTATTAGAGGTCATGAGGATGATCTAATTTTTCAGTATTGTTATCAACAGTTTCCAGAAATTATTTTCCGAAATCGTCTCGATCATATGTTGATAAAAGAGCGCGTATCTGAAAAAAATATAATAAAAACTATTATTCGTGCACCTGATAATCTTAGACGTATGCCGATAGAGACTTTCAGCTGGCTTGTCCAAAAATTTTCACCCCTATTGAATACCGTATTGGGTTCTGCTGTACTCATGAAATATCTGAGAGAGAATAGTCATTTCATAGGGACGCTTGTATTTGATCCTGTGTTAATTCCTTACGAGGACTCAATCAAAAGAATCATCACGCAATTGCTTGTGGGAAATAGAAAAATATTGTCATGGCTGCATGATGAAAAACTTTCTTATATTGTCTCTGTCACGGAGAACGAGTCTAAATATGCTACTTCATTAGTTTGGCTTTTGGCAGCTGTTAGGCAAGAGCAACAGCAGCGCAGAGTTGACCAAAGGAGATTGGCTTTGCCTTCTGATGATGGCGAGAACATTCAAGGTGGTGACCAAAAAAATTCAGAGAATTTTTCTCAACTAGATATTTCAAGAATGAGATATTTGAGAGGGGATGGCCCTTTCATGCGCCCCCCTGCATCCCAGAAGGTAGATGATTTTTTCTGGCAAGAAATGATGCCGCCTGCTAGATGGATATTTTTAGATGAAATGAAAATTAAAAGCGAAATTCTTATCGGTGATGTTAAGTGGGGTCTGGTTCTGTCAGATGAAATATTATCTAGTTTGCATCGGACGTATCGCATCGCTATTGCTGAAGAATTATTAACGGATGGTAATTCGCTATCTGCTGAAAAATATTTAAGAGCTTTTTGTCAAGAGATAGATATATATTTTGATCAGGAAAATATCGAGGAGGTATTCAACGATGTTAAGCAAGAGGCAGCCATCATTGAAAAAAGAAAAGCCGAATATCTCTCGGAGCAGTTGGATTCTTTAGAGAGTGAATTTGAACGAATGTTGATGGATCCTGAGGCAGATGAAGTTTCTTTAAAACAACAACTAGTGAGAATGAATGATTTTTCGTGTGAAGAAAGAACTTATTGGTTTATAGAGAGAGTGCGTGCCGAATTGACAGCAGACGCAGAGGTAACTGCATGTATGAGCAATGATGAAAAAACAGATGACTTGGTAAAAAAACAAAAAAGACGAGTAGAGATATTGTCATATCTACCTGAAACATTTCTTACCCCTTTTATAAAAAAAATGTATGTTGGCTTTAAAGAAACGATGAAATCTATTAGGAGTCCAGACAGGAATGATCGACTAGACGAGATTAGAGGACAAGTTGAAAATAGAGTAAGAAATTTTTGGGCTTTACCTGAGATATTTTTCGAGATTTTTTTGCGGAGACCACTTATTGATTACGACTCTATTTTTTGTAAAATATTAACAGGATCAAATTTAGATCAAGCGACTGCTGAAAAATTAAGTGTAAATGATCAATCATATGAAATATTAAGTGCACTTGAGAGGTTGTTTGATTTTTATAGCATTGATGAGGATGCTTCAACCTTTTATAAAGATATAGTTAGATGTAGTAAGTCAAAGGAACTCAAGGAGCAGATTAATGACTTGAACTTCTTGAACTCATTGCCAAAAACATTTGATCGAGAATTGATTCGGCAGTGGATACTTGATTTTTTGAAAGAACAGCTTGGGCTCTATACTCGGGCTCATGCCTATTTCACTTGCAGGAACGTAAATAACGATTTGATTCCTCAAATTATGCAAACCTACTCTCATCTTAACAGTCAAGATCAAGAAACCGTTCAAGGCCAGTTAGAAGATAGTTATAATTATTGGATTCGAGAGTGGTCCTCTTCTGATGCATTGCTGAAATATTGTCACGTGCGCGCGCATGTAAGCGCAAATGAACGATTCCAGTCACTGGAATATCGTGCTGTTGCATATCAAATTGGCATGCTGTTGCAACGTTTTTTCAAAAAATATTTGGATCCGTTTGTGTTTCCTTTTTTTTCAAGTATTCCACAACGCTCTTCCGAATTTTATGATGAAAACAAAGAGATATTGCAACATGCTCACTTTGGTCCTATTGGTTCTCAACCACTTGGTGATCTTATAAAAAAGGTGCATGGCTTATTTGTGTTTTTGTGTCAGATTTTATGTGAGAGTTGCATATCAGCGGCAAAACTCCAAGAAATATGGACGAGAATAACAGAAAATTATCCTTATCCTTTGATGGATTATTTCCCCCCCCATTTTGCTAATGAAAATCATCATGAGCAAAAGAGATATTTAAAAGCAATGAGTAACTATCATCAACAACAAATTTCTTTGCCCGCCGATCAGCGTCAACCTTTATTAATAGAAGCAGACTCTTATCCAAGTATTGTTTTTAGGCAAGAGTTTGAAAGAAAACATCCTCAATGTGTTTCTTTAATCCAAGAGGATAATCATTTAGCGACTCTTTGTCGTATGTTAAAAAAACTTTATCTTGGAAAAACTGATAGTTGTACGATATCTGCTCTTTCGACAAGAGTCAGTATCTTCGGTAGTCATCTCTTTGATGGAAGAGTTGGGAGAAGAAATATCTCTGAGGTAATGGCTTTCATAAATGAATATG
>WLWR01000049.1 GCA_012103495.1 Legionellales bacterium | reverse complement strand
GAAGTCTGACAGCCCGTGACCAACCACAGACTACCCAGTAATAGTATTCGCAGCATTTCCTTATGCATTGCTTTCTCCTTGTGTCCATCCAAGCATCCAAAGAAACATTTACGATAACGATTTACCACCGTTGACGCGAACCACCAGATTTAACATTATGGTGAATCGTTACTATGTACAATGGAATTTCAGTGATCGCCAACGGTTAGGCGACGTCTTTTATCTCCCGTAATTTTTGTTGCCAACGTTGTGAGCGTTTGGTGCGATCAATAATTTTGCCAGCCAATTGACCGCAAGCCGCGTCAATGTCATCACCACGCGTTTTGCGAGTCACCGTGGTCAAATCGTGCTGTTGCAAAATCGCTCTAAAATGCTCAATACGCTTAGGCTCCGAACACTGATAGGTCGTCCCGGGGAAGGGATTAAAGGGAATTAAATTCACTTTCGCAGGCACACCCTGTAATAACTTTGCCAATTGATGTGCTTGCTGTGGATGGTCATTGACTCCCTGTAACATGACATATTCCATCGTCACCTTACGTCTAGGTTCATCAGCAAAATATGCCCGACAAGCCGGGATCAATTGCTCCAATGGATATTTTTTATTCAAGGGCACCAATTGATTACGCAAGTCATTGGTGGGTGCATGCAACGACACGGCCAACGCCACCGGACTGCGTTGTGCCAATGTATACATCATCGGCACAACTCCAGATGTACTCAATGTCACTCGACGTTTAGACAATCCATAAGCCAAATCACTGAGCATAATATCCATGGCTGTCACCACCGATTCAAAATTCAGTAAGGGTTCACCCATTCCCATCATCACCACATTGGTCACTCGTCGATCGTGCGTGGTTTGTTCCTGCGACAATTCACGCACCGCCACCCACACTTGACCAATAATTTCCGCCACAGATAAGTTACGATTAAAACCTTGCTTGGCAGTGGCACAAAAATCACAGGTCAAACTACAGCCAATTTGTGAGGATACACATAAAGTACCTCGTCCGTCTTCCGGAATAAATACGGTTTCGATACAGTTTCCGCAATTGAGTCGTAGTAACCATTTGTGAGTTCCATCAATCGATTGTTGATGATATGCAATTTCAGGGACCTCGATAACGCTCAATTGTGCTAACTTCGCCCGCAACGCTTTACTCAAATTAGTCATTTGGGAAAAATCAGTGACCCCGTAGTGGTGTACCCACTGTAAAATTTGCTGGGCACGGTAAGTCGGTTCAGACAATTGCGCCAACCAAGCCTCTAAACCTGCCTGGTTTAAATTCAGTAAATTCATCGGCTCGGTGGCTGCATTCATGATGACTCTTTTAAGAATTAATAGTCGCAAATGTCTTGCGCGGTGAAAAAGAATTCGATTTCTTGTTTTGCCGTATCCAAACCATCTGAACCATGCACCGCATTGGCATCGATGCTATCGGCAAAATCGGCACGAATAGTGCCTGGTGCGGCTTCTTGTGGGTTGGTAGCCCCCATAATATCACGATGACGTTGTACCGCTTGCTCACCTTCTAATACTTGTACCATCACCGGCCCTGACGTCATAAAAGTCACTAAATCTTGGAAAAAGGGTCGTTCACGATGCACCGCATAAAATTGCTGCGCTTGCTGCGTAGTCAAGTGCAACATTTTTGCCGCGACAATTTTTAATCCATTTTTTTCAAAACGAGAATAAATCTCACCAATCACTTGTTTTGCAACCGCATCGGGTTTGATAATGGATAAAGTACATTCAGTGGCCATGCCATAGGTCTCCAGTTAATAATCATGATTTTAAAAAGAGGGGGGATTATACGCAAAATGTTGGACAAATCCTATCCCTAAGTGATGCCCAAGCACTGCGTATCTACATGGAAAGGTCATCTTTGGCACATCTTGAAAAACCTTGATGCTTTTAAAATACGCCGACGGCGAACCCAACTCGCGACTTCAGGCAAAATGGCTCGCTAAAATGAAGCGATAATCTACCACCCACTTTGATTACTCGCTGTCTGATATCAATTAAGTATCAAAAACCTGATGAGTTTCAGACCATTTTGATTTTCATAGTTGGCATGTTAGGATGATGCCTTTCCCGCATCGTCCCTACCATTAATATGCTATTGAAATATTACAAAATTCTAGGCAGTGCTTTATTGATCGCTGGCACCAGCATGGGCGCCGGCATGTTGGCGATTCCAATCACCACCGGTGTGACAGGCAGCATCCCTGCCTATGTCATTATGCTGTGTGCTTTTTTCTTCATGCTCAGTAGCATTTTTCTGCTGTTGGAAACTCTTTATTATTGCCAAGAACCACAAGCCAACATCATCAGCGTATTTCACACTTTATTAGGCAAACGCGGCAGTTTCATTGCCTGGGTTTCATTTTTATTACTGTTGTATTCTGTGTTGGCCGCCTACATCACCGGCGGTGGTGAATTGCTCTCTACCGCATTGACACATTTTAATATTGAAATAAACAATAACGTTGCCGTCATATCATTCGTGTTTGTGTTTGGGTCACTCATTTATACACGAGCGCGGGGTATTGATTATTTGAATCAATTTCTCATGCTAGCGTTTGTTTCCAGCTTTATCATCCTTATCCTCATCATCTTGAGTCAGGGTAAAATTCATCCTCTGCAACAAGGCAATTCTAAATACATTTGGGCAGCCATCCCAGTGGTGATTTTAGCCTTTACTTCACACATTATTTTGCCCAGCTTGAAGTTATATTTGCAGGATGTTTCTTTATTGAAAAAAGCCACTTTAATCGGCTCTTGCATCCCACTAACATGTTATTTAATTTGGCAAACATTATTGATCGGCGCATTGCCACCAGACAGTTTGTCTTTGCTGGCTACCAGTGAAAATGGTGTGACCGCCATTGCCAGTTTAATTGGTATTCCTAGTATCGCACTCATCATTCTTATTTTCTCATTTTTTGCCTTGCTGACATCCTTTTTAGGCTCAACATTAAGCCTTGTGGATTTTTTAGCCGATGGTTTGCAAATTCGACGCACCACACTGGGAATTACTATTTTACTGATCTTGAGTTTGGTTTTTCCTTTGCTGTTCGCCCTGTATTTTCCACGCGGATTTGTGATTGCGCTAGGTTACGCCGGGGTGTTTGTCGCCATTTTATATACCATCTTGCCGGCATTGGTGGTGTGGCGTGCACGCTATCATTTGCAATTGTCCTCCCCCTTTCGTCTTTTTGGAGGCAAAACGATGCTTATTTTAATTATGTTAGGTGGGTGTTGCATTATTGCTCTGCAATTTGCAGTCACTTTAGGTTGGACACCAACGATCTCATCAGGGCGATAGCCCGTTATTTATCGACCGCTTCAACGATGATTCGCGTGCCTTTGCTGCCTTGTCTGGGGACCTCAATGAATTCTTGATTCAACCATTTTGCATCTTCAATAAAGAGTCGGATACATCCATGACTGTCACGCCGCCCTGGCACATCTGTGGATCCATGCAAGGCATACCCTCGAAAAAAATGCATACAGTACGGCATCGGCGCACCACCATGCCGGCCGCTACGACGTCTGGGAAACGCAGTGGATACACAGGAAATATCTTGTTTACGAATAATCCGAAAATTACCTCCAGGTGTTTTGCAGCTAGCGCCCACATCCGAGCAATAATTTTTACCCGAGGAAATCGGTCCCCACCAAACCAGCTCACCTTCCATATCATACGCCGCCCATGCTAATTCCTTTTGACTGACAAAAATGGTTTTTTCTCCCGTTGCTTCAACATATCGTGGAAATGGAGCAACATCGTAAATAGTCAAATCGGCTAAATTCTTAGGCACCGCAATTTTCATCCCTCGATACAAATGGGTATTCATTCGATTGACCCGCCTCACAATGTCACGTTGCTCAGCGTCCGGCCACAAGCGCTCCCACGTATCACCGCTTTTGACGGTAATGCATTCGTAATCAGGTAAATCACACAGTTTTTCCACATAACGCTTTTCCGCCGCCGCGGAAAATTGCATGATACCTCCTAAGAACAACATGAATATGAGTACTCGTTTCACAACGCACCTCTTCTCATTAACTTCTGCATTAAATTAACGGCGATTGAGCAAAAGAACTTAACTCATGAGCAACCGTGGTGTTGTCCTTTAAGCATAAAAAATGAGCGGCGTACACACCAGAAAACATCACTATGTAGTTATCCACAAAACCTGTGGATAACTCTGTGGATTAATTGAAAAAAACCCCGTAAAACCCCTTAAAAAAAGCTACGAAAGTTAAATTGTCTCTTATTTACTCAAAATAAAAAATCATTTAATATCAATGATTTGCGAATTTTTAATCACTTTTTTTCCCTAACGTATTGAAATTTATTTATCCTACCAACATCAACCATACACACTGTGCACAATTGCAATGAATAACCACCATCAACGCAGTAATTTCTTCCAATAAGAACGTTTCAATAAGTAGGCAAACACGGCAAATATGATTAGAAAAATTAATACTTTCCATCCCAGTTGCTGCCGCTGCAACCGTCCAGGTTCGGAGACATAAACCAAAAAAGTCACCAAGTCAGTCACCATGGATCGAAACTCATGTTCGGTCATGGAACCGGCACGAATTAACTGCAAATCTTCAATCACCGATTGCTGGATCAGCTCACCATCCACCATCACCTCACGCGTGGTAGACATTGCAATCTGTTTGCCCTGCAAAGGATAAAAAACATTCGGCATGGCCGTGTCTGGAAACAAGCGATTGTTAGCACCAAACGGTCGGTTAGAATCTTGATAAAAACTAGTGAGATACGTGTATAACCAATCAGCACCACGCACTCGCGCCCGTAAAGTCAAATCCGGTGGCATCACCCCAAACCACTGACGCGCTTGTTCTGCTTGCAAAGCAATCTGTATCGGTTCGGTGAATTTAACTGCGGTAAAGATCAAATTACGGGTTAAAATTTCAGTATTTAAATCACCTTTGTAATCGGTAATACCGATATCTTGCCCCAACCGACTATACCGCAAGTATTCCAATGAATGACATCCAGCACAATAATTCATATACCATTTCGCACCTCGTTGCAAAGCCGCCTTATCCGTCACATCCACAGTAACCGATTGCAACCGCGCCAAACCATTGGAAGCCGCACTTGCAACTTGAATAAAGAAGAAACATGCCACACCAATTACCCACAATTTACTCACTTAGTGCATCCTTACCCGATCCGGCACTGGTTTAGTTGTTTCAAAACGAGTGTAAATAGGCATCAATAAAAACACGGCAAAATACAACAAGGTAAACAACTGTGCCAACCATTGACGAACCGGTGTCACCGTTACCGTACCCAAATACCCCAAACTGACAAAACTAACACACAACACTGCCAGCGCTATTTTGGAAAAAACCCCGCGATAACGAATCGAACGCACTGGGCTACGATCCAACCATGGCAATATAAATAAAATAGCCACCGACGCCGCCATCGTCATGACTCCACCCAATTTATTCGGTACCGCCCGCAACATTGCGTAAAACGGTGTCATATACCAAACTGGCGCAATGTGCTCTGGCGTCACAAGCGGATCAGCGGGAATGAAATTTTCTGGCTCTAAAAAATAACCTCCCATCATAGGAAAGAAAAACACAATCACGCAAAAAACGATTAAGAATATCGCCACACCAAACAAATCTTTCACTGTATAAAATGGATGAAAGGGCATCCCATCCAATGGTTTCCCTGTCTCATCCACTCGTGCTTTAATATCCACCCCATCTGGATTGTTTGAACCCACTCGATGCAAGGTCACCAGGTGTAACCACACCAAGCTCAACAGTAATAAAGGAATACCGACAATATGCAAGGCGTAAAAACGGTGCAGCGTCACATCAGATACATTGTAATCACCACGCACCCATTGGGCTAAATCATCCCCTACCCAAGGAATAGCGCTAAACAATGAGGTGATCACTTGTGCGGCCCAATAAGACATTTGCCCCCATGGCAACAAATAGCCAAAAAACGCTTCTGCCAACAACAAAACAAACAACCCCATGCCAAACAACCAAATCAATTCACGTGGCCGTTGATAAGACCCATACATGATACTGCGCAGCATGTGTAAATAAATCACGATAAAAAACAGTGACGCTCCGGTGGAATGCAAGTAACGTAACAACCAACCGTAAGACACATCCCGCATAATGTATTCCACCGAGGCAAACGCCTCACTGGCGGTCGGCGTATAAAACATCGCTAGCCAAATACCAGTGAGAAATTGATTGGCCAACACCACCAGAGCAAAGCCGCCGAAGAAATACCAAAAATTAAAATTTTTCGGCGCGTAATAGCCTGTCAAATGATTGCGCCAAAATTGCCGAATCGGCAACCGCTCATCAATCCATTGCGTTAATCGTTGTTGTTGATTCATTTACACATCCAATGGATTTTGCCCATCCACCCCAATAATCACCATCTGTTCATCGACAAATTGATGAGGTGGAACGACTAGATTAATTGGCGCCGGTACCCCTTTGAATACTCGACCGGCCAAATCAAAGGTAGAGCCGTGGCAAGGACAAAAAAATCCACCCGGCCAATCTTTGCCTAATTCTCCTAAGGTCGGTTTGTATTTAGGAGAACACCCTAAATGGGTGCAAATACCTACCAAAATTAAATATTCAGGTTTACGTGAGCGATATGCGTTTTGAGCGTAATCGGGTTGTTGATCCACGTTTGAATTGGGATCACGCAATTTGGTTGAATCCAAATTGGCAAGGTGTTGCAATTGTTGCTCAGTGCGCCGAATGATCCAGACGGGTTTACCGCGCCATTCTACCGTCATTTGTTGACCGGGCTCTAACAGGCTGAGATCACATTCCACCGGGGCGCCTAATGCTTTGGCTTTGCTACTCAACCGCCATGATGCAAGAAACGGGGTGAGCAATCCCAACATGCCAATACCACCTAACACGCCTGTCGCCCCCAGTAAAAATTTACGGCGGCTTAGATCGATCTCTTCCTGATCACTCTCATTCATGCGCTTATTATTTTTCATTGCCATGGAATGGGAAACGATGATACACGATTTCAAAGATGAGCAAAAGCAAGTTTCTTGGTTGCCTCTTATCGTCCGATCCAGGATCCAAATTCACCACTTGAGGTGAGATAGAAGGGTTTTAAGCGCACCGGCCAACCAGTAACATCAAGGGAAAGATAATAAAAAAAACAGCACGAATCGATGAAATTCGTACTGTCATAGAAAAAAGTATATTAACGTTTTGAGTATTGCATAGCTTTACGTGCTTTGTGTAATCCGACTTTTTTACGTTCCACACGACGCGCGTCACGCGTGAGCAATCCAGCTTGTCTTAACTTACGGCGAAAAGAAGATTCATCCGTACCCGTCGAACCATCTTCTTCATCATAAGCAACCAAGGCCCTGGCAATTCCCAATCGAACTGCGCCAGCTTGGCCAGAACTTCCACCACCTTTAACGGTGATGTATAAATCAAACTTACCCAACATGTCAACGACTACCAACGGTTGACGAATAATCATCCGCGCTGTTTCTCGTGGGAAATAATCGTCAAATTCACGTTTATTCACCAGGATATGACCTTTACCAGGACGTAAAAACACTCTTGCGACTGAACTTTTCCGCCGACCGGTTCCGTAATGCTGTTTTAATTCCGCCATATTGAACTATTTCAACCTATATATAATGTTAATCTTCGATCATGATCGGCTGCTGTGCAGCATGAGGGTGCTCTGCACCAGCATAAACCTTGAGCTTGCGAAACATCGCCCGCCCTAGTGGGTTTTTAGGCAACATGCCTTTGACCGCCAATTCAATAATTTTCTCTGGCTGCTTATCAATAAGTTTTTCAAAACTAATCGACTTCAACCCACCTGGATAACCACTGTGTCGATAGTACATTTTGTCACTGCGTTTATTACCAGTGACTCGAATCTTATCTGCATTCACAATAATGATGTAATCGCCCGTATCCACATGCGGTGTGTATTCCGGTTTATGCTTACCGCGTAAACGGTGAGCCACTCGGGCTGCCAATCGGCCTAAGACTTTGTCTTGAGCATCAAACACTAGCCAATTACGTTTCACATCTTCTGCCTTGGCGCTGTACGTCTTCATAAACAACTCCTATCTTTCCAAGGATTGCAAGGAGGGGCGATTTTAACGAATCAAAGTTTACGACACAAGTGTTTTTTATGCAGCAATTGACAAACCGACAAAAAGCTTTCCTTTCCTATAAAATGCCTTTAGAATTTCCGCTTCACTCGTTAATATTTTCTTACACAAACTTAAATTATAAACCTAATAGGAGCTATCAATATGGCCAATAATGTTAGTAAGCGTGCTAAACGCAGCACCAGTGCCGTTGCTAAAGCGTTCACTAAATCTGAAATTCTTTCTGCCATTGCCGAGCAAGTCGGCATCACTAAAAAACAAGTTGGTGAAGTGATGGATGAATTAACGACCATTATTGAACGGCATGTCAAAAAACGCTCTATTGGTGAATTCACCTTACCCGGTTTATTGAAGATCAAAGTTGCAACCAAGCCTGCAACCAAAGCACGCAAAGGCGTGAACCCCTTCAACGGTAAAGAAATCATGATCAAAGCCAAGCCCGCCCGCAAAGCAGTTAAAGTCAAACCTCTGCGTAAATTAAAAGAAATGGTGGAATAATCTCACCTTTGGTTTTTGATTCGGGCGATTCGTAAAATCGCCCTTTTTTATTCTCCCATCCAGCATTTTGATTCGATCACTGTTCAGCACCGCCCTTTCACACACGGTAAAAAATTAAGAAATCCTTAAGATTTATTTGATACACTTAGCGGCAATAGATCATAGTTATTCAAGAGTTTTTCAATGTCAGAAAATGGATCATCAAAAAAACCTACCGAGCACGACCCCGTCAACTTCAAATTACCACGCTACAAAGTATTCGGCGGTCTCAGTAAGTATAATATCGGACGACATATCATTGGTCAGGGGTTAACACCCGCTTATTATCCAGGGAAAGAAGGTCGCCATCCGCTATTAAGTCTATTGGCACGTGAACTCGTCAATGGCAAACCAAATCCAGATCACTTAAACATAGAAGGTAAGTTCGCAACCGCGATCAAAGCTCTTGAAGACCTTCCCAGCACAGAAAAAAGCGCTGACCCAGAAGATCCTGCCAAACAAACCGCTCGCAGAGAAATCACCCATCTTCGGGAGATTTGCACCAAATTTCGTGCCGGCACATTGGACAGCGCTGCTAGCCTACAAGAATTATTGGCGCTCATCGGGAGACATCAACAAAC
>WLWR01000048.1 GCA_012103495.1 Legionellales bacterium | reverse complement strand
AAAAACCACTACAAGCTGGCGGCAATGGTGTTGCAAGTCACGCAAACCGAATAGAAGAAACCATCGTGACATAAGCGATATGCATGAAGAACTTCCACAACGCAACGCCACCACCTGGTGTTGTTTTGCAAGAAACTCAGGACATCATCACTCATCAACAAACACACCATTATTACCAACCGACAGCCCCAACGATACCTATTTATCAAACCGTAGTGACATGAGCAATGATGTGCATGAAGAACTTCCACAACGCACTGCCACCATCTGGTGTTGTTTTAGAAGAAACTCAGGACATCGTTACTCATCAGCAGACAGATCATTATTACCATCCTCTTCTTCTCCTGAGTCCCCCCCCGATGATGTCTCCTTGTCATCACCCTGTGTTATTTTATAGATTCGAACACTCCGCCTCCACCCGGATTCTCCCAATCCGATTCATCACCAAGCACCGGCTTAGCGAACCGGCAGCTTGCGTGAGGCGAAACCGACCACTCAATGTCTGCCCCAAGCCATAACCATCAAATCGTATATACTCGTGCGACCAAAAACCACGCCAGTCAATGTTTACAGGTATGTTGGCATAGGCATGAAATCGAAGAATCATCGCCGGCTCAGTTATCTGTTGATCATGACCATAAAAGACCAACATCCCTTGAGACCATTGGCCACCGCATTGCTTGCCATCTTGACTGGCGCAAATCACCACCGACCGTTGTTGCGTCTGCGCCAACGTTTGGGCCCATTGCAATAATGAAACAATATCCCAAGCCACACGATTTAATTGTTGACGTTGCCAATAAGAATGCATCCCTGGAGTAACAGCAATCACTGCCAAACTTAGCATCATCAATCCAATAAATAATTCCAATATACCAAAGCCATGGCAAATACCCTTTTGCCAGTTAATTTTCCAATGGTTTAACATCACTTTTCTGCAAGACTCATATTCTAATGAAGGATTATTATAAGCCGAGCTTTATGCGACACAATGAAGGTTATTTACGGAAAGTTTATTGTTTTAACAATTTCATCACTTGTAACAAATCTTGATACGACTTGCCTTTGTCCTTGGGATTGCGCAATAGATACGCTGGGTGATAACTGACAATCAACGGTGTTTGTTGATCACCATAACGGTGGATTTGATTGCGTAATCGACTAAGCGATTGTTTGGTATCCAGTAAAAAATGTGCGGCAAATCGCCCCACCGTCAATAATAATTTCGGTTGCAATAATTGAATTTGCCGATTCAAATACGGGGTGCATTGCGCCACTTCCATCGATTGTGGATCACGATTATTAGGTGGTCGACATTTTAAAATATTGGCAATATAAATTTGTTCTCGCTGCAAACCAATACTAGCCAACATGGCATTGAGCAATTGACCGGCACGACCGACAAACGGTTCCCCTTGTTGATCTTCATGGTAACCTGGCGCCTCCCCCACGATCATTAAATCAGCATGCCGATGCCCCACACCAAACACCGGGCGAGTTCTTGATTGACTCAGTGGACATCGTTGACAATTAGCCACTTGCTGGCTCAACGCCTCCCAATCAGGCATGCTTGAGTCCAAATCAGCGGATGCTTGATTGGGAGGCAGTTGATCGGCGCAAGAGGTCGGTGATGGAGCAAGCTCTGGAGTCTGCTCCATCACCGCTACGGTAGACTCTCCTTCGAGTGCCGTATCCGTTTCTCGCGGCTGCCAAACCGACACGCCTAATTGCGCTAAGTAATAATGATGTTGCTTCTGTTCCATGCCGACATTATACGCATCCCTTGGTTGGATGAATAGTATGAATCTTTTACGCTCAACCATAAAATTCACCGTTTAAAAGAACCGTTCAAATATAGAATTGTTTCACCTAAAACATCATCACCAACCGCCAGTAACCTTCGCATGGTGAAGGAAGATGGGGGTATTCATCTTATTTAAAACGCTACTTAAAATATCTGACCAAGGTTCGCATCTTGAGATGGCATGGGGCTATACCCATCGCACTTGAAGATGCGAACTTTAAGCGTGCAGTGGGCGGCATCTTGCAGCGTTTTTCATGAAAAAAACCTTTGAATTAGCCTGGTGAATCCAGCGGGGGGTTTCAATTAAAACACCGCAATTCACCCCCCACTGCACGCTTAAAATGCCAACTGAGAAAGTTTACCGACCGTGAATAAAGTTCGCATCTTCAAGTGCGATGGGTATATAATCCATCCACCTTCGTCTTTGACAAATGGTAACAACCATAATTTTTATAGACCGATTGGGTTCATGATTGGGCGCACCTTATGATGGGAAACTTTGTAAATTTCATTCGAGCATTACCGATTGGGGTATTACTGATCTTACCCATTGTTCTCACTGGCCTGCTTGCACTCATCATCAAGCGTGATTGGGGTAAAGCCTGGCGGACCATGGTATGCGTCACCCTTATGATTGGCATAACCGCAGGGTTTTATTTTTGGCACATGTATTTGATCCAGCATTTTGTTGGTCGCTTTGATGTGTATGGCTTACCAACTGAATTATACCGCTCAGGATTATATCTATTAATAGATGCTTGGCCTATTTGGGTTTTTCCTACTGCTCTTGTCATCGGAGGAAGCTTCATTTGGTTATGGCAATTTAAGCGTGAGCATCTAGCATCGGCAACATCCAATGCACCGCCGCCACACGACCTATCGCTGCAATTAGAAGTGCAAAAATTAAAACAGCAGTTGCTCATCGCCCGAGAAAAATTACATCAAGCACGTGCAACTTCACCAAAATCATCCAAAATGCAGCAACTCAAACAAGACAATATTCAGCGTGATTTGAATTCACAAATTGATCAATTACAGCATGAAAATCAACAATTGCATGAACACACCCTATCACTAGAAAGCGATTTGGCACGCGCCAAATCATTGATTGAGCGTTTACTAGATGACCAGTTGGAAACCAATGATTAACCCTGCTTCGCCTTGTTTAACCATCACCCTCGTACAGCAAAATTACATGCTGGGAGATATTGTTCACAATGCCAAACAAATTGCCGATGCAATCACTCAAATTCAGGCACAGCACCCGACCTCTTTAATCGTTTTTCCTGAATTGTCATTAACCGGATACCCTCCAGAAGATTTATTACTGCGGCCTGATTTTTTGCAAAAAACTCAACAGGCCTTGATGCAATTAGCACAACAAGTGGACTCTGCTTATGCAATTGTCGGCGCGCCAATAAAACGCCACAACCACTTATACAACATGGCTTGCGTATTACACGAGGGAAGAATCATTGCCCAGTATGCCAAACAACATTTACCCAATTACAGTGTGTTCGATGAAAAACGTTATTTCACACCGGGGGATCAAGCCTGTGTGATCGACATTCAGGGTTACCAAGTGGCGCTTACCATTTGCGAAGATCTTTGGCAAACCGGCCCGTTACAACAAAGTTATCAACGAGATGCTCAGCTTATTGTGTGCTTAAATGCCTCACCTTTTCATTTGCAAAAACCACAACAACGTTTGGCTATTTTACGCAAGCAGCAGCAAATTGAAGGGGCACTGCCGATTGTGTATGTCAATTTGGTTGGCGGTCAAGACGAATTAGTATTTGATGGTAATTCGATGGTTGTAGATGCACAAGGACAATTGGTCGCACAGTGTCAATCGTTTGTCCCGGATCAAAAGACGATCACATTTCACGCCAACACAGGTTGGCAAACACCTGCATCATCTCCCTCACCTTCTTCAACACTTGATGAAATATACCAGGCGTTGGTGTTAGGCACACGCGATTATGTGCAAAAAAATCATTTCTCCAGTGTGTTGTTAGGCTTGTCTGGCGGCATCGACTCAGCATTAACCTTAGCCATCGCAGTGGATGCGTTAGGAAGTGAACACGTTCACGCGGTGATGATGCCCTCGCGCTACACCAGTGATATCAGTTTAACCGATGCGAAACAATTAGCTCAAACCGCTGAGGTTCATTATCAAGTCATTGCCATTGAACCAATTTTTGAGTCACTCCTCACCGCTTTGGATCCCCTCTTTACCAACCACTCAACCGATGTCACTGAAGAAAATTTACAATCACGCATCCGAGGTATTTTATTAATGGCCTTGTCCAATAAATTAGGACACTTGGTATTAAGCACTGGTAATAAAAGTGAGATGGCAGTGGGCTATGCGACATTATATGGAGACATGGTTGGTGCGTTTGCTGTTTTAAAAGACATTTCGAAAACATTGGTTTATCAATTGGCTAACCATCGCAATCAATTATCGGCATTGATTCCCCAACGCATCATTGACCGACCACCGTCTGCGGAACTAGCCACCAATCAAACAGACCAAGATCGGTTGCCCCCATACGATGTATTGGATCCAATCATGATCGGTTACGTTGAACACAATCAAAGTATCGATGAATTAGTGATGCAAGGATTTGATCGACACACCGTTGAACAAGTGATCGATCTTATCCAACACAATGAATACAAACGTCGTCAAGCACCGCCTGGCGTTCGCATTTCCAAACGCGCTTTTGGCCGTGATTGGCGCTTCCCAATTACTGTAATCGGAGGACAGTACACTTAATTGTAATCGGGGGACAGTATACTTATTTATATTTATACAAATCGGGTAAATCAAAATCGGGGGACAGTATACTTATTTATATTTATACAAATCGGGTAAATCAAAATCGGGGGACAGTATACTTAATTGGAATTATTCCGAACAATCAAAAAAAACTTAAAGTGGATTTTAAAAATAGTTATAAAATTTTAATTTTGGCTAAATCAATGGATGACTTGTTAACATCTCAGACATTACAAGCTCACAGAAATAGCGATTGATCGACTCCCATTGCATTTGAAGAGCACCATCCACTGCACACTTAAAATACCACCTGAAACGTCATTGCCAACAATTAATAGGGTTCGCGTGTTACTAATGAGCTCACTCACATTAAAAAATAAAATCCGCATCACTTAAGCCACTCACACCCACCACTTGAACATCTTGTTGCGTATCATTATTCAAGTCAATGAAGGACGAGCCATTGGATTCAGTAATTGCAAAATCCGAGGTGTTGATATAGTCAAAATCGCTGACATCGATTTGGTCTGTGCCTAATTCAAAATTATCGATCACCGCCGGCTGAGTATTCATAGCCACATCGGTGGTGGTGAAGATAAACGTATCCACAACATCTAAATTAGTGGGGGCGTTGGTGCTGTTGCCGTAAATGATATAGCTTTCACCTTCACTGGAAGCACCAAAAGGAGCGCCAACAATCAAATCATCAAAACCATCGTCATTCACATCACCAGCCGCACTGACAGAATAACCGCCATTGTCGAAAATGCTTGTGCCATTGATCACAAACCCATCCACACCATTTAAGCTGGCTACATTGATGCCGGAACTCAACGCATCGCTGCGGCCGAATATGAGATAACTTTCTCCTGCAAAGGAGTCAGCGCCGGCAGCGCCAATCAACAAGTCATCAAAGCCATCGCCATTAAAATCCCCCGCGTGACTAACCGCTATACGCGGTGCGGACGTATCGATAACGTTACCGTTAGCATCAATACCGGTGATCACAAAGCCATTTGTACCATCTAGATTGACGGTGTCCACTGTTGCATTAAAACCGGTGCTGTCCCCAAAGAGCACATAAGCTTGAGCATTATTATCGCCAGGCGCCATGCCGATGATCACATCATCCACCCCATCGCCATTAAAATCACCGATGCCACTAACGGCCTCGCCGAGCCGATCATCGGTGTTGACGCCACTGACGGTAAAGCCATTGCTGCCATCCAATCCTGTTACATCGAATGAAAAGCTAAAACCACTGTTATCGCCAAAGAGCACATAAGCCTGCCCAGCTTTGGAAATGCCACCTGGGTCCGCACTGGGCGCACCCACAATGATGTCATCAATGCCATCGCCATTGATGTCGCCCGCATGACTGATTGAAAACCCAAATTGATCCAGAGCATTTGCACCAGCTACTAAGCTGTAAGCGCTACCTCCAGGTGGAGAGAGCGTCGAACCTATTAAATCCAAATTGGCGTCAAAGTCACTTTGACTGCCATAAACAATATAAGTGATGCCTTCGCCACTGCCAGTGATGGGGGTGGGTACGATCTCATTGCCATTAAGAATATCCTGATGTGCGCCAATCAATAAATCATCCAACCCATCACCGTTGAAATCAGCATGATCAACCGCAAACCCCGCTTGGGAATAAGTGAAATATCCGTTGATAGTAAACCCATTACTACCATTCAAGTCTGCCGTATTGATAGCATTGGCAAAAGTGCCACTTCCTAGCACCACGTAAGCGCTTCCTTCATAACCCGAGCTGGGAGGGGGACCAACCAAATCATCAAAATCAGGTGCACCGATGATTAAATCATCAAAGCCATCGCCATTGATATCTCCGGCACGACTGACACTAGCGCCCATGAAATTATTGGTGGTGCCAGCGTTAACATCATGCCCTGGTCCATTGATGACAAAGCCATTGGTTCCATCCAGAGAGGCTAAACTCAAGCTTGAATTAAAACCATTGCTATTACCAAAGACCACATAACTTTTACCACCGATGGGATCCAGTACGTCAAAGACGGCTGGCGCACCGATAATAAAATCATCGATACCATCGCCATTGACATCGCCGGCGTCACTGACAGCCCATCCACCTTGTATGGTGGCGATATTTTCAGTGATGGTAAAACCATTGCTACCATCCAGAGAAGCCAAATCAATGTGATCGTAAACCGTGTTGAGCGTAAAATCAGTGGATGCAGTGGCACCAAGCGAGTCGGTCGCGGTAATACGCACGGTCACATTTCCCAAATCACCTTGCTGTGGTGTACCAGACAATTGGCCGGTATTGGGATCAAAACTCAGCCAAGCGGGTAACGCCGAACCATTGGCCAACGTTGCGCTTAAGGTCAAATTAGCATCATCTTTAGCATCATCTTTAGCATCACTAAAGGTATCGGTCGGTACCGTGAAACTAAACGCTTGATTTAAATTAGCAATTTGCCCATCAAGCGGATTGTCGACAACCGGAGCGTCATTGGCCAGTGCATAACCATAAACAATATAAGTTTCTCCCGCGCCATTTAAGCGTGAACTCATAATTAAATCATCGAAGCCATCACCATTGACATCGCCAGCAGCACTGACGACTTCTCCAATACGGTCATCGCTATTTGTACCACTAATGATAAAGCCATTGGTGCCATCCAAATCAGCCAAGTTGAGTGTTGGGGCAAATCCACCGTTTTGACCGAGGATTAAATAAGTTTGCCCAACATCAGCAACGCCGTTGAGATCGGCATTCACGGCGCCAATGAGAAAATCGTCAAAACCATCGCCATTAAAATCACCGGCAGCACTGACAGAGAAACCACTGAAGTCATCATTGATACCGCCATGCACCACAAAGCCATTGGCTCCATTTAAATTGGTGACATCCACGTTTGCGGCAAAGCCGATATTGGTACCAAAGATGACATAACTTTCCCCTGTGAGAGCATTCGCGCCAAAGGCGCCGATGATGATGTCATCGAAACCATCGCCATTGATATCGCCCGCACCACTGACAGAACGTCCACTGGAATCCGCCAGATTGACACCATCAATGATGAATCCATTCGACCCATTTAGACTTTGCAACTCAATGGCCAAGGCAAACCCCACATTGGTACCAAACACAACATAGGATTGGCCAGCAGAGCCATTGCCATTGGGAGCCGCCGTGGGGGCGCCAATGATGAGATCATCGATGCCATCACCATTAACATCGCCCGCATTGTTAATGGCTGAGCCACTAAAATCATTAGCGGCAATACCATTGACCATAAAGCCATTGGTTCCATTTAAACTAGCAAGCTCAAGGGTTGGATTGAAACCCAAATCGGTGCCAAACACCACATAAGATTGGCCAGCGTTGCCAGTGCCATTGGGATCGGCGTTGGGTGCGCTGATGAAAATGTCATCCACACCATCGCCATTGAAATCCCCAGCGCGGCTGACTTGATTACCACTGGCGTCCCCCAGATTAATACCATTGATGGTAAAGCCATTGGTACCATTTAAACCCGCTAAATCGAAGGGTGCGTTAAACCCTGTGTCGGTGCCGAAGATGACATAAGATTGCCCGGAGTTTGTGCCATTAGGAGCCGCAAAGGGTGCGCCGATAATAATGTCATCGAAACCATCACCATTGACATCGCCGGCACCACTTACCGAGGAACCACTGAGAGAATTGCTAATGCCCGTAATGATAACGCCATTACTACCATCTAAATCAGCAAGATTCACATTCGTTGGGAAACCATTGCTTTGGCCAAAGACCAGATAAGTTGCACCACTGTTGTCATTGCCACTGAGATCAGCAAAGGGTGCACCAATGAGAAAATCATCGATGCCATCGCCATTGACATCGCCGGCATAACTGAGAGAAGAACCCGCCTGATCTAAATTATTAATCCCGCTGAGGGTAAAACCATTGGTACCATCCAAAGTGGCTATATTGAGGTAATCGTATACCGAAAGGACAAAATCATCACTGGAACTTGAACCATCGAGATCGGTCGCGGTGACACGAATGGTTAGGTTACCCACATCGCCTGAGGTCGGGGTTCCAAAAAATTGTCCGATGTTTGAATTGAAAGTTAACCAAGCAGGCAGTGGATCTCCATTGGCCAGCGTAGCCGACAAGGTCAACGCATCGCCATCTTCTTCATCGCTAAAAGTACCGGCTGGTAGCCTGAAACTGACAAATTGATTTTCAGTGACATTTCTATCCACAATCGGATGATCGGCGACGGGGGGATCATTGACTGCAGCAATTGACAAGATGAAGTCATCGGTTTCAGTTAAACCATCGGAGTCGGTGGCTGTTACCAATATGGTTAATGTATCGATATCACTTTGTAAGGGAGTGCCGGAGAATTCACCAGTGTTGGGGTCAAAGCTGAGCCAGGCGGGCAGTGGGCTACCATTTTCTAGCGCTGCTGACAAGGTCAGTGCATTGCCATCTTCTTCATCGGTAAAGGTATTTGCATCAAGTATCAAGCTAAAAAGTTGATCTTCACTAGCGTTTTGATCACTAATAGATGTTTGTAACGTGGGAAATTCATTGACTTCAGTAACCGACAGGACAAAATCGCCAGACCCACTCAACCCACTGGTATCAGTGGCGGTGACACGGACGGTAATAGCCCCCACGTCAATTTGATCCGGCGTGCCAAAGAGTTGCTGCGTACTTGGGTCAAAGGTGAGCCAAGCCGGTAGCGGCGAATCATTACTGAGCGTGACGGTGAGCGGTAGATAAATATCCTCATCGGT
>WLWR01000047.1 GCA_012103495.1 Legionellales bacterium | reverse complement strand
TTTGTTTAAAAAGATCGAAGACGTCAGTCAATTGGCTGATGTCAACATGGTCGATAGTGATTATACGATTGAGCAACAGCGCAAAGAGTTGATCACTAAAGTGGGTGAAAACATCCAAGTGCGGCGGGTGATTAGGCTTGAGTCTGAACATACATTGGGCTTCTACCGTCATGGAAATAAAATTGGCGTGGTGGTTGAAGTAATCGGCGGTGATGAAGCGCTTGCCAAGGACATTGCCATGCACATTGCTGCTAGTAAACCGATGGTGGTTAACAAAGAACAAGTATCCCAAGAATTAATCGATAAAGAAAAAGAAATTTTCACCGCTTTGGCGTTGGAAAGCGGCAAACCGGCAGAAATTGTTGAAAAAATGATTCAAGGTCGAATTGATAAATTTTTAGATGAAGTCAGTTTGTTGGGACAACCGTTTATCAAAGATCTCAATATTAAAATTGTGCAATTGCTGAAAAATCACAATGCCGAAGTGGTGCGATTTGTCCGATTTGAAGTGGGCGAAGGCATCGAAAAGAAAGCCGAGGATTTTGCCAGTGAAGTCATGGCGCAAGTCAAACAATCTGACAATCAGTAGGAGCATCAGTGAGCACCCCTGAAACTCCTATTTATCAGCGTATTCTGCTTAAACTCAGTGGTGAAGCGCTGATGGGGAAGGCTGAATTTGGCATCGATCCACAAGTGTTGGATCGGATGGCGCGCGAGATTGCCCAAATCAGAGCGTTGGGCGTGCAAATTGGGGTTGTGATTGGCGGGGGTAATTTATTCCGCGGCAAAGCACTGTCTGCAGCAGGCCTAGGACGGGTGACGGGTGATCATATGGGCATGCTAGCAACCGTGATGAATGGTTTGGCCGTGCGTGACGCGCTAGAGCGCATTGATTTGCCGGCACGGATCATGTCAGCCATCCCAATGACTGGTGTGGTCGATGCTTACAATCGACGTAAAGCCATTCAAAGTTTGCGTGAAAACCATGTGGTTATATTTGCCGCAGGTACCGGTAATCCTTTTTTCACCACCGATTCGGCCGCATGTTTGCGCGCAATTGAAATTGATGCTGATGTGATGTTAAAGGCCACTAAAGTCGACGGAGTGTATTCGGCTGATCCTATGCAAGACCCTCAAGCGACCAAATTCGATCATTTAACATACACTGAAATTTTGCATAAAGATTTACAAGTGATGGATTTGACTGCCGTTTGCTTGTGTCGTGATCATCAAATGCCATTGAGAGTGTTTAATATCAATAAACCCGGCGCGCTAAAATCAGTCATTTTAAGCAATGTCGAAGGCACCAGTGTAGGAGGGTAAATCACCATGCAACAAGAAATTCTTCAAGACAGCCACGAGCGTATGCAAAAGAGCTTAGAAACTTTTCATGTTGAGTTGGCCAAGCTACGCTCGGGTCGGGCACATCCCAGTTTGCTCGATCAAGTGATGGTTGAATATTACGGCAATCCAACGCCTTTAAATCAAGTGGCGAGCATCAACATTACCGATCCCCGCACGCTTACCGTCACTCCTTGGGAAAAACCATTGGTTAAAGATGTGGAAAAAGCCATTCGTCAAGCCGATTTGGGATTGAACCCAGCCACCAGTGGTGACTGCATTCGGGTGCCATTACCAGCGCTTACTGAAGAGCGACGGAAAGACTTAATCAAAGTCGTGCGTCAGGAAGCGGAAAACGCGCGCATTGCGGTGCGTAACATTCGTCGCGATGCCAATCATCAATTCAAAGAATTACTTAAAACCAAAGACATCACCGAGGATGATGAACGTCGTGCTATGGATGAAATGCAAAAACTGACTGATCAATTTATTAAACAAATCGACAGTGCTCTTGCGGAAAAAGAACAAGATTTGATGAAAGTATAAGCGATTGCCCACGATCAGGTGAATGTGAGTAAATGCAGTTGAATTTATTGCTGAGAACCCTGCCAACAATCAAACGTGTTGTCTCATGTTATAACGCTACCGATGACCGCATCTTTAAGTTTACCCGGTACAGAGGTTTCTATATAATTTCCCATTTTTGCTGCGTCTCAACCTTGCGCAAGCGAGCTGTAAGTTGGGACAGTTGATAGTGTTTAACCAGTAGATTTTAATCAATGACAGAACAAAGAACGCAGGATCTATTGCCGAAGCACATTGCAATTGTGATGGATGGTAATGGACGTTGGGCTCAGCAGCAAGGATTGCCACGTACCGCCGGGCATGAGGCAGGTGTTAAAGTCGCCAAAAATATCATTGAACATTGTGCTAAGCAATCGATTAGCACCTTAAGTTTATTTGCTTTTAGCAGTGAGAATTGGCAGCGCCCATCGGAGGAAATCAATTTTTTAATGCAATTGTTTGTGGATGCGCTGACCCAATATACCATCGAATTACATCAAGAAAATGTTCGGCTGCAATTCATTGGTGAAATGAATCAGCTACAACAATCGTTGCGTACCTCCATACAACAAAGCCAAGCGTTAACAGATAACAATACAGGTATGAATTTAGTGATTGCCATTAACTATGGTGGACGTTGGGATATTTGTCAGGCTTGTCAAACGTTGGCGAGTAAAGTTGCTGAGGGTTCATTGAGCGTGGATGCAATTGATGAGCGATCGTTTGAGCGTGCGCTGACTACTGCCGATTTACCCGAACCAGATTTGTTTATTCGCACCAGCGGTGAGCAACGCTTAAGTAATTTTTATCTATGGCAAACGGCTTATACCGAATTATATTTTTCTCCTTTGCTATGGCCGGAATTTACGCCAGAGCAATTGGACGATGCGTTAGCGATTTTTGCCAAACGCCAACGCCGATTTGGCAAAATTGATCTTACCTTATGAGCATGTTAAAGCAACGGTTGTTTACCTCGTTGGTGTTGATCCCACCGGTGCTGCTGGCCATTTATGGATTGCCCGCTGGTTGGTTTGGTCTGGCTTGTTTGATCCTGATATTGGTGGCAGCGCTGGAATGGAGTCGTTTAATCGGCAACCGCCATCGATGGGAGCATGGTTTGTTTCTAATCTTGGTGCTATTAACCATGTTTTTGAGCACTGCCTTATGGATGCTCGATGTGTATTGGATCATGGCCTTGGGATTTTGGGGGTTGATGTTGGTGGCCATCGTCGGTTACCCGCACTCTCAACGGAGATGGTCTGCACCGTTAGCATTATGGATTATCGGCATGATCTTATTAGCATTGGCCTGGAGTGCTTTGATTGAAATCCGCTTTCATACGTTGGGTCGAGAATTTATTTTATATCTACTGCTGTTGGTCTGGGCCGCCGATATCGGTGCTTATGTGACAGGTAAATTGTATGGTAAACACAAATTAATTCCTCAGGTGAGTCCAGGCAAAACCATTGAGGGGGCCATCGGTGGGATGCTCGCCAGTTTGGTAATTGCCGTGATAGCTAAAAGCTGGATTTTCTCATCGCTAGGGTGGTTGAGCTGGTTGATGTTAGCGGTTTTGATCAGTGTGGTATCCATTGTCGGTGATCTATTAATCAGTATGATCAAACGACAAGCCGGGGTAAAAGACAGCGGTCGCTTGCTGCCAGGTCATGGTGGATTGTTGGATCGAATTGATAGTTTATTGGCGGCAGCGCCAATATTTGTTTTAGGGTATGGATTTTTCCAACCGTAATTAAAATGTGGTGAAGTGATGTTGAGCATTGGCTGGACGTTGATCAGTTTTATTGTTGCAATCAGTGTATTGGTGACTGTCCATGAATGGGGACATTTCTGGGTTGCCCGTCGCTTGGGCGTACGTGTGCAAACCTTTGCCATTGGTTTTGGTAAACCCTGGTTTTGCTGGCGAGATAAACATGCCACTCAATTTCAAATCGGTTACATTCCTTTGGGTGGCTATGTCAAATTATTAGATAGTACCTTGGAGCGTGTGTCACCGGAACAATTACCGTACGCGTTTGATCAACAAGCGCCTTGGCGGCGGATCTTGATTGCGGCCGCTGGTCCGCTGGCCAATGTTCTGTTTGCGGTGGTGGCGTGTTGGTGGATGTTCATGCTTGGTATCCAAACAGTGGTACCGATGATCGGTGCGGTGACCCCAGGCAGCATTGCTCAGCGAGCCAACTTAATGCCGGGAATGATCATTGTGGAACTCAATCAACGGCAGACGCATCATTGGCGTGATGTTTTGAGTGAATTGATCGTGCTGCAAGGCCGACAAACACCGGTGGCAATAACCTTGCGTGACGCCCAAGGCCAACTGCATCAACATCAATTAAATTTGGCACAATGGCAAATGGATGACCCACAACAACATATACTGCAAACACTGGGGATCCAAGCGTATCAACCGGAAGTTCCCGCTATGATTGATCAAGTGATCCATGCCTCGCCAGCGGCACGCGCTGGCATTGCGCCTGGTGATCAAATCGTTGCCGTCAATGATGAACCCATTACTGATTGGCACGCGCTGGTGAAGTATATTCGTCAACAGCCGTTGCAACCGCTAACACTGCAAATTGTGCGTCAAGAGCAAATTATACAATTAACGGTGACACCAGAATGGACGACTGCCGACAATGGCGAGTCGGCTCCAATGCTTGGGATCGTCGTCGCGTCAGTGCCATGGCCGGATCATTTACGCCAGCAGCTTCGTTATTCTCCAATTGCCGCGCTATCGGCCGGTATTCAGGAAGCGTATCGGTTGACGCGATTGACATGGCAAATGGTCGGCCAACTCATTACCGGCCGATTGTCGGTGCAACATCTCACCGGTCCGGTGGGCATTGCGCAAGGGGCGGGCATCGCCGCCAGTATTGGATTGGCATATTATCTTGCTTTTTTGGCCCTAGTAAGTGTAAGCTTGGCGACTTTGAATTTACTGCCCATTCCAATTTTGGATGGGGGGCATATTTTATTTGGGTTAATAGAGTGGTTTCGAGGTAAACCAGTTTCCCCAACCACAATAGCCATCAGTAGCAAAATGGGGTTGTGGATCATCGGGGGATTTATTCTCTTAGCAATTTATAATGACATCGGCCGTTTATGGTAGCTACCTGACGGTATACGGCTGGGCACTTTAGATAATAAGAATAGAGTAATGATGAATATTCGCAGTCATATTATCAGTGTTGGTTTTGCGACAGCATTATGTTTGACGACACCTGCCTGGTCGCAAAGCTTTACAGTAGATGATATAGAAATTCGTGGGTTGCAACGGATCAATGAGGGAACGGTATTAAATTATTTACCAGTACGTGAAGGAGAATCGTTTGATACCACTACCAGTGCAAATGTCATCCGCACTCTGTACGATACTGGTTTTTTTGAATACGTTGAATTGGAACGACGTCGCAACACCTTGGTGGTGATTGTCGTAGAGCGAGCAACTATTGGTCGGATTAACGTCAAAGGCAACCGAGACATTTCCAAAGATCAAATCAATGAAGTACTCAAACAGCAAGGATTGGTTACCGGACGGGTGTTTCAGCGCGGAACCCTGGAGCAATTTCGTCAAGAATTGGAAAATCAATACAATTATTTTGGTAAATACAATGCCAGTGTGACAGTCAATGTTCGACCTTTGAGTCAAAATCGAGTGGCGATTGACATTGTGGTATCCGAAGGGCGTGCGGCGAAAATTAAATCCATTCGCATCATTGGCAATGATGTGTTCAAAGAGCGTGAATTGCTTCGTCAATTGAGTTTCAAAAAAGAAGGCTTGTTTACATTCTTTACCGGTGATGATTTGTACTCCAAAGAAAAAATGGAGGCCTCAATTGAATCGCTTAAATCGTTTTATTTGAATCGTGGCTACATTAAATTTCGCGTTGAATCGTATCAAGTTTCATTATCACCCAACAAACGTGATGTATACATTGATATTCGTATCCATGAGGGACCGCTGTATACTTTTTCTGGATTTGATTTCAAAGGTGACACCATTCTTCCTCGTGATGAAATGCGTCGCTATGTGCCAATTGCTGCCGATCAACCTTACGCTCAAGCACGGGTGGATCAAACCAAAGAAATCATTACGTTACTGTTAGGTCGTAAAGGTTATGGTTTCCCAGAGATCGATGTGAAAGAATCCATTGATGAAGCACAACGACAAGTGTTTGTTACTTTTGATGTGAAGCCAGGCAAACATATTTATGTTCGGCGAATTAATTTTAGCGGTAATCGCAAAACATCCGACTATGTTTTGCGTCAATCGCTGCGTGAACATGAAGGCGGTTTGCTGCTGATTAACGATGTCAAAGAATCCGAACGACAATTGCGTAATCAACGTTATGTTGACGATGTGACGGTGGATACCGAACGAGTTCCTGGCACCAATAACCAAGTGGATTTAAACATTGAAGTCAAAGAGGCACCTTCGGCTGAGGCATTTGTTTCCGGCGGGGTTGGATCTGCGGGGTTGGAATTCAATGCGGCCATCAATGAATACAATTTCTTGGGGACCGGGCGAGTTGTCGGGATCAATTACAATGTGAGTAATTTTGGGCAAAATGTCGCCGCCAACTATTATGATCCATTTCACACCGATTCGGGAATTGGTAAAGGTTATACGTTATTTTTCAGCCGTATCACACCTAAGAAATTACATTTGGCTAATTATGCGCAAAATCGATGGGGCGGTATTATTGATTACAATTTTGCAATTACCAATTTCAGTAATGTGCGCCTAGGTTATGGTTTTGAACGATTGATTCTTAAAAATGCGAATCGAGCTGAGGCATCGCAAATTCGTAACTTTGTTACGGCCAATGGTGCTGACTTCAATCAATTGCCATTGGTGGTAGGATGGGAATATAACACGTATGATCGATTTCCATTTCCAATCCGTGGGTTGCGTCAACAGGCGGAAGTCACTGTCAAATTACCTGCTTCCAAACGCGCGTTGACTTATTACAAGAGTGAATACAAACCTCGCTGGTTTTATCCCTTGGGACGCAAAGGATGGATATTGAATTTGTCTGGGGCCTTGGGGTATGCCGATACATTTAACTCAAGAGGTTTGCCCTTTTACGAGAATTATTTTGCGGGTGGTATTGCTCCGGACGCTATGGTACGCGGGTATGACAGTTTCTCACTCGGCCCACGTGATTCCTCTCCCAACCCGATAGGGGGTAATATTCTGGTTCGCGGTAGCGTGGGGATTATATTACCACCACCGTTCAGTCAGGGGATGATTCGCACCTCGGCGTTTATGGATGTTGGGAACGTATATTCGCGGGGATTGCCTGTTGGGCAACAACCTAGCATCAGTGCTGGACCGTTGCGGATGTCTACCGGTATCTCCTTTGAGTGGTTTTCGCCACTGGGGCCATTGGCCTTTAGTATTGGTATTCCGATCAATAATCAGCGTTATGATCGAATTAATCAATTCCAAATTAGCTTTTCAACAGGTTTTTAGTATAATGGCGGCTGCAATTTTGAACCAAGAGGTGTAATGATGAGAAAACTAGGGATTTTACTTGCCGGTGTTATGGCATTGTTTGCCCAAACGGCAATGGCAGATATCAAGATCGGTGTGGTGGATGTGCAACAAATATTAGCGCAAGCGCCACAAGTGAAAAAAATGGGTCAACAATTAGAGAGTGAGTTTAAAGCACGTCAGAGTGAATTAGAGAAACAACAAAAGAAACTGCAAGAAGACTTCGCCAAACTTGAAAAAAACAAAGCGGTTATGAATGCTTCCGAACGAGGAAAAAAAGAAGAAGACCTGCGGCGTATGCAACGTGATTTACGCTTAAAAAGCGAAGATTTTCAGCAAGACGCCAATCTACAACAAAATTTACGCATGCAACAATTTATTGAAGAACTAGAAAAAATCATTGCACAAGTTGCTGAAGCACAGAGTTTTGATTTGATCTTGCAACGTGATGGGTTACCGTTTGTCAGTAATCAATTGGATATCACGACTGAAGTTATTGAGACATTGAAAAAATAATAAACACAAAGGTCGAATGATGACTCAGGTAACATTACAGGAAATTGCCCAGCAAGTGCAGGGCGAGTTACGCGGTAACAAATCTCAAGTGATTCGTGGTATTGCACCCATTGACCGGGCGCAACAAGGAGAAATCACTTTTTTGGATAATCCTAAATATCGAAAGCACTTAGCAACCACCCAAGCGAGCGCAGTGATTTTAGCGCCAAATATGGCTGAGCAATGTATGACTGATATGGTGATTGTGCCAGAACCGTATGTCGCTTATGCACAAGCAGCAGAATTGTTTGAGGAACTGCCAAACCAAACGGTGGGCCTTGGTGCTAATGCTGTGATCAGTGACAGTGCACAAATTCATCCAACGGCTAGCATTGGCCCCAATTGTGTGATTGGTGAGCAAGTGATCATTGGTGAACAAGTGATTATAGGGCCAGGTTGTTTCATTGGTGATCATTGTGAAATTGGTGCGGGCACTCGCTTATGGGGCAATGTATCGTTGTATCACAATGTACGTATCGGTACGGATGGGGTGATCCACAGTGGTGCGGTCATCGGTGCGGATGGATTTGGTTTAGCCAATCATGAAGGCAAGTGGGTACGGATTCCACAATTAGGTGGGGTGATAATCGGCAATCAAGTCAGTATTGGGGCAAATACAGCCGTTGATCGTGGCGCATTGGCCGACACCGTGATTGGCAGTGGTGTGAAGCTTGATAATCTCATTCAAGTAGGCCACAACGTGGTGATTGGTGATCACACAGCGATTGCCGGTTGTGTTGCTATTGCTGGCAGTGCCAAAATTGGTCGCCACTGTATGATCGCTGGTGGTGTCTGTATCGGAGGCCATCTTGAAATTGTCGATCAAGTGGTGATTACGGCCATGTCCGGTGTATCCAGTTCAATCAAGCATCCGGGAGTGTATTCTTCTGGTATCGCTGTGCGGCCCAACAATGAATGGCGGCGTAACACGGTTCGATTTCATCATTTGGATGATATGGCTAGACGGTTACGTGCGTTGGAAAAAACGATTACTGAATATGAACCTCACTCGGAATCAGAGTAAAGAGTAATAAAATGACTGAAGTTGAAGATATTTTACAGATATTTGCCCAATTACCGCATCGGTATCCATTCTTACTGGTTGATCGCATTGTGGAATCGGATGATAGCCATTTAATCGCTATTAAAAATGTGACTATTAACGAACCTTTTTTCTCTGGACATTTTCCCAACAATCCAGTGATGCCTGGGGTGTTGATGATTGAGGCGTTGGCCCAAGCCGGAGGGATTTTGGCACATAAAATCAGTCAAAGAGAACAAACAGAAAAACGTTTACTGCATTATCTAGCGGGAGTGAATAACACTCGGTTTCGCCATGTCGTCACCCCTGGGGATCAATTGCGTTTAGAAGTTCAAATGGTTACACGCAAACGATCAATTTGGTCAATGAAAGGTGAAGCAACCGTCAATGGGCACGTGGCATGTTCAACGGAGTTGATGAGTGCTGCTAAGGAAGTGACCTCGTGATACATCCACACGCTGAAATTCATCCCGATGCAAGCATTGGCAATGATGTTACGGTCGGTCCGTGGACCGTGATTGGTCCGGAAGTAGT
>WLWR01000046.1 GCA_012103495.1 Legionellales bacterium | reverse complement strand
TGTAGCGCCTACGGGAGAAAGTTTGATTGCTGCTTTTGGTCGCATGATTTCCAGTGCCGTACGTGAATATCCTATTTTATCGCGAGTGACACGATTTGATTTGGGTGAGGCGCGTGTTGTGTCATTGGATTTGGATGAAGTTGCCAAAAGCGGGGGAGACACCGCCGATAGACAGACAGCAGTGATGTATATGTTGGCGCGATATATGTTGGCACGGCATTATTATTTAACTGAAGACAGTTTAGCGGATATGCCAGAGCAATATCATGATTATCATCGAGTTCGTATCCGTGAAATTCGCGAAGATCCCAAGCGCATTGTTTACGATGAATTTCATCGCACTGCTAAATCGGTGGCGGTGCGCGATCAAGTGATTATTGACATGCGCGAAGGTCGTAAGTGGAAAGTCCAAATTGCATTGCTGTCTCAATCGTTGGATGATTTTGATCCGGTGATGGTGGAGTTTGCCACAGGTATTTATGTGATGGATGCCGGCCCTGCCTCTGCCATCAATAAAACAGTCAGTGTCTTTGGGTTGTCTGAAACGGCAAAAATTGCCTTACGCAATCGAGTCCATGGTCCACGTGAAGGTGGTGCAACCTTTTTAGCTCAATACGCCACCAAAGTTGGTGTGAATGTACAATTGCTGACATTGACTCTAGGTCCCATTGAATTGTGGGCATTTAGCACCACCGCAGAAGATGCAAACTTACGTAATCAATTGTATCGCCACTTAGGTCCGGTTGAAGCCAGACGCGTGTTATCCAGTTTGTTTCCCAATGGCAGTGTTGTGAAAGAATTGGAAAAGCGATTGAATGATGTTCGGGAAGAGGCCGGTTTTATTTCTGATGAAGATAATTTGGGTGCGGTAGATCAATTAGTATCTGATATTTTAAATGCTTATTCGCGCAATCCAGATCTTAAAAGTCTTCCTAAAGACATCGCAAATTAATATCACTCAACCAACTGCTCAGGCAATTGAAAGTATTGCACGATGGCAGGAATGAAGGGATTGATGATTTTATCGGTGGTAAGTTGATACTGTGCAGCCAGACTGCCATTGTTGTTTTGAAATCCCACCGTGTAGTGACGCGTGTCTTCGGTAGCTTCAACTTGCAGTGATTGAAACAATCGATACCAACCCCAATCCCCAGACCATTGCTGATGAAAAGAAGGATTACCATGCGATTGAATTACCAATTCAGCGTCAGCCGTTGCTTTAGGCCATTTGAAGGTGGTGATTCGAGTTGAGCCAGGATAGTCAAATAATTTTTGCCCGTCGATATGCAAGGCAATGTGACTGGTATTAGCCGCAAATGCCAAGGGTTGCAATTGATATGAAACAGCCAGGTCATCCCCCGTCGCATTGAAAAACATTTGGCGAATGATATTAGCGCGTTGTAATTCTGTGATCAGAGTTTGACTCAATTCAAACCCTTCCACCTTCAGTGGTTTTATCAGCCACTGTGTTTGTTGGATATCAATAAAGTCTGCCAAATAACGTAAATAAAACGTTTGCAAAATACCCGCGCGTTTAAAAAATTGATGAAAGTCAGCCAATGATGTTTCCTGTTTGGCTTGATGGTTCAATGGAAAATGATTGGCAATGGTTTGCTGATATGGGCGATACACACTTTGTTGCCATTGCTGATTTAAAAAGTCAGCTGCCTGCTTGCCAATCAACCGCCAACTTTGCTCAATCAACTGGGTTAACAAGCTGTGGATGGCTTCAGGTTGTTGTGCACTCAATTGCAAATCTTGCTCGATAAGCGAAGTGTCCGCCATGGTTTGTGCCAAGGTTTTTAATTGATGCAAACTGGCTGCCCCCAATGATTTTTGTTGCGATAAATCAACAATCATTTGCGCATAGCGTTGGGCAAGACTTTGAATGGTCTGAATGGTTTGTTCATTGATGTGACTAATGTCCGCAAATTGATTTGCAATATGTTGATTAAACAAGGATGCGTAAGCGTCATCCTCACCCAACGGTGATGTGTTCTCTTCAATTAACAATAACATCTCAATCAACGGTGATTGCTCACCCGCCAATTGGTTAAATGTTTGCTGTATTTGAGCCAAAGTTTCTAAAGAGAACAAGGTGCGATTGGGGATGAATGACTGCCACCAGTTTATATAATCTTGTGCGTACACTTGCAAAGTTTCTTCACGTAATTGTTGCAAACTCAAAGATGATTTGGCAACAATATGTCCTAAAATCTCATCGCCGCTGTGCAATTGCGCAATGGCTTGTGGGATGAATGATTGCATCATGGCTTGAAAGCCTGCTGGGGTAAAGAGATAAGGAATCGTATTAGAAGTAACATCCATCGCACGTTGTTCTTTGATCAAAAGATAAACCAACCAACCTGCGGGCAATTGTGCCAATTGTTGCCTCGCTTGCCGAATCACTTGTCGATCCAATGCAATTGGAGTGGGATGAACAGTAATGGTTGCTTGAATAGCGGGTAGGACTTGCGCCACTTGCGCGGCAGAAAATTGCAAAGAATGTTGCAAATAAATTTCCAACCAGCGAATAAAGTAAGAACCATCCAGTTGATCGGGATTGCCAAGCATCAAATAAGCTTTAAGTGTGCGATAGGTTTGTTCTGGTTTTACCTTTTCCGAGTCGGTAATGGTTTGTTCCAAATGATGTGCCAACAAGGGTAATAGTTGACGCTGGGAAATCTGTTGTTGGGTGGTGGTTAAATCCTGCCGCAGGGCGGCTAATTCCCGAAAGGGTGGGGCAAACAACCACACACTTTTTTGCGCTGCCAATTGTTGCTCCACATCTGCTAGAGATCGTAATGCCCCAATCAATTCAAATAAATTTGCTCCACCGGCATCGCTTAATTTATAAAACAGATGGCTTTGCAATTCGTATTGGGCATGACGTAACGTCAGTGCTGTTTGTTTAAACTGATGAATTAAATAACCACTGGTCAAACTCAACCCGATTAAAAAAGCACAGGCAATCCACCCACGACCACGTCGACTTCGTTTCCCATAATAGGATTTGGTTGCAGGTGTGCCAAACGGTAGTAAACGCTGCAATAGCTGATGACAAAAATACGGTGTTTGCCGTAGTGTTTTATGTGCTTGGGTTGTAAAGTTCAATTCCGCGTTACGATTGATGGTGGTGGTCAAATAATTAATGGGTGTCCCCACTTGCTCACCACTGGTAAAGCAAAATCCAGCCACTACAATTTTAGGATGAGTCTGCTGCAATAACTGATGTAAGGTTTGAAAAAAATGGGTTAAGGTTTCCAATTGCAATGGAAATTCTTTAATTAATTGTGAATGTTGAGTGCCGTGAGTCGGATGCAATTTGGCAAATGTTTGTTGGTGCAAGTCGGTCATGAATGCTTGCCAAGCTGAATCAAAATCCTGCTGAAATAAAACTCCCCACACTTGTTGGCGTTGTTCTTGGGTCAGGTAAGCAAAAAATTCATTAAACCCCGCGATCAAATCGCAATGAGTAAACACGACATACACTGGCAATCGATTTGCCGATGCTTGCGCGAGGGTGCCCGCAATCGAGGATAACTGTTCCAATAACTTATCGGTTTTATAACTGGGCTGCTGGGTCAAATACGGCAAATGAATGGTCAAAGCCACGGCATCGAAAGGTTGTCGTCGTCGCCGCTTGCGTAATACTTTTAATGCTGGTCGCCAAAAATGAGGGTGGGTTAAAAAATAATCGCCAAACGTTATCAACATCGACTGTGAATTTTGCCACATAGAAAATTGCGTGGATGGTGGTGTATCTACAATGTCTAAATCAGCGGCTTGGCACAAACTGGTTTTACCAGCATGATGAGGGCCGATCAATGCTACCCAAGGTTGGTAACGAATTTGCTGACGAGTCAATCGATCGAGAGAGTCAATGAAAGTTTGCGCTTGTGGATCGTGCTGAGATGATTTGCGTTTCCCAACCAACCAGGCGGGGAGCCACTTTTTCATTAATACAACCAATGCAACGTTTGTTTAGCGTACTGCTGAACCACTTGCAATTGATGAACCAAAGGTTCGGCAATAAAGTTCAACAAATAATTCAAAGCGTAAAATCCGATAAGCAGCAGTACCAAAGTGAATAACAATAACATGAACGTTGATGGCCAAGTGGTGGTAGGCGCTGCGTGCGAGGAGGCTGGTAATTTTAGCAAAGCAGGATTTTTTGATTTGGATTGATGTTGGGTAAGGGTAAAATACACTCGATCAGTGAATGCGGTAAGTAAATGCTGACCTTCATGACTGTGCCGGAATTTACCTTGATACCCTAACTTCAAACATACGTACATTAATTCCAACACATCCACATATTGATCCGGTGCAGCCAGTAACCGTTCCAACAGAGTGAAAAAAGTATCGGTAGCTTGCGGATTGGCTTTTAACAATCGATGCTGCTGCCAGTCAAACAATTCGGGGTGTGGATGATGCAATAAAATATCATCGATTACCAAGGCCAGTACATGTCGAGTCACTTCAAATAAGTCGCTTGGATAATCTAAGTTCACCACATGCGTTTGGAAAGCATTCAATTCATGCTGGACTAAGTATGCCAATGAACGCGAATCTTGATTTATTTGGTTTGTTGCTTGCATGCGTTCACACAAGGATATCAGCGGTTGTGCGGCGATCAACAATGGATTGGCGCCGTATTGAGCCGTATACAAGCGTGAACGAAAATATGCGTCACGAGAGGATTGCGGGGTCAGTGATTGTGATTGAGCAAATTCGTGCGATTGCAACAAACTTACTGGTGATGGAAGCGGGGTGGAATGTATCGTTGTCACAGCCATAATCATTACTCTTTAAAATATCGTCTCATGCTGGTTAATGCATTTCCAATAGCAGAGGGTTTGGCTTCTGGTAAAACATTTCCTTGCCGGTCGGTTACAACTATATTTCCACTGGTAAAGATGGTTGTGACTTGATGCGGTTCCACGATGCCGAAATTAGAATAGCTACTGACAAAAATGGTTGATCGATCACGCGAATCTAATAAATGGTAACCCATGCTGTAATCTGCTATTGGATTACGACAAGAGCTTATCTCTTGCAGCAAAGTGGGTACTATATCATAGTGCGTTGTCAAATGGGTATAGATCTTCGGCGATTGATTTGGCCAATAAATAAGCAATGGCACATGCAATTGATAATCGGTATAACCGCTAGCATGTTCCCAATAATTATTGCCATTGTCATTAAATTCTTGCCCATGATCACTGGTGATGATCACCAGTGTATTGGACAATCCACCCGGTTGTTGTTCTAAGGCTTGTAACACTTGTTTGATTTGACTGTCGACAAAACGCGTCGCATTGTGATAGCGCTTCACCAGCGGAGTGGGATCCGTATTGGCATCCAGCAACAAACGGTTACAGGCTTCAATGTCTTGGAAAGAGGGGGTAGGATAATGTTGTTTTAAACAATAACTGTGCGCTGAATCGTAATGTAAAAAATTAAAAAACGGCGGTGCGTCGGCAGACCGTTCCTGAATGAATTCAACAAATTCTTTGGTGATAACTTGATCACGTTCCGCGGCAGTTTCGCCAGGCGTTTTCAAGCGCAAATCGTCAATACCGTAATAAAGCGTTTGATGATACTGCGGCACATAAATGACGCCGCTGTTAAATATTTTGAGTTGATACCCTTGATCAGCCAATACTTCCAACAACACCGGTCGTCGCTTTTCTTTGAGCAAGGCTGACCAATAAGTACCGGCAATGCTATAAAACAATGAAACCAATCCAGCACGAGTGGAGTTACCACCACTGTAATGCTGAGTAAATTGCCAGGTACGTTGGCGGAAGGCATCAACAAAGGGCATGAGAGTCGGTGTGATGGTATCCGGACGCCAGGTATCCACCAAAATTATCACAATATTGGGAGGGTTTTGTGGCGTTTGACACTCCAGGGGATGCAATGGATAACGCAATGGTAAGGTGGCTTGAGTCAATTGATTGAATTTGTCTGATGAAAAGGTATCCAGGTTACGTCCAGCGGGCAATGGCAAGGGTAGCAAAGTGGTTAATAGGGTGTCATACCAAGGCAACGCTTTGGTATGCAGACTAAAATCATTGCTGTTTTGCGAGGCGGTCAGGGCAAAGGATACATACGACAATCCCAATAAGGTGATGGCTGTCAATGTGATCTTATGGCCTAAGCGCCACCCGGTCGGGTGACGCGCTAGGTACCAGGCAAGCTGAGTTAACCCAAAACTGACTAAGGCCAGCGTGATAACAATAGCAAGGCTTAGTTGCCATTCACGCGATGATAAAGCGAAAATTTCATTGATCTCGCCGCTCACAATAAATTGCACAATCGCTGCATTCAGATGAAATCGGTACAAATGGAAAATGTATCCATCCACCAACAAGACCAATGCGGCAAAGACCATCGTCATTACCGCCCATAACGATAACCACAAGCTACGATGACGAACCAATAATATACCGGGCAACAAGGTGAAGGTTAACCAGATACTGGTCAACATAAGAAAATGCACGGCAAAGGTGATAATGATCATGACCGTTATGGTGACTTGGCTCGTGGTGGAAACAAAAGGCAAATGGATGGGGAAAATTGCGGTTAAATAATAAAAGCCCAGTCCCCAACTGAAGACCGTGCTCAGTAAAATTAACCACCCCAACCAGCGCCAGGTTTGATCAAATTGAATGCTCGAAAATAGTTTGAAAAACCGCTTCATTGAGAGTCAGTTTGCTCCCGGGCAATGGCGCGATGGCCAATGTCTGTACGAAAATAAATACTGGGCCAAGTGATGGTTTGCAACGCTTGATAGGCATTTTGATGTGCTTGCTCAACGGTTTCTCCCAACGCTGTTACGCACAATACACGCCCGCCTTGCGTAACCACTTGATCTTTGGCAAGAGTGGTTCCAGCGTGAAACACTTTACCAAAGGGAATATTATTGTGTTCGGACAATCCTTTAATGGGTTCGCCGGTGGGATAATCCCCTGGGTATCCTTCGCATGCTAAAACCACGCCCAATGCCGTTTGTTCAGTCCATTCGGCTTGAATTTTATCCAATTGATGATTGAGGGCTGCGTCACACAAACTGACCAAATCCGTCATCAACCGCAGCATCATGGGTTGGGCTTCGGGATCGCCGAATCGGCAATTGTATTCCAAGACATACGGTTGGCCGGTGGCTGAAATCATTAAGCCAGCATACAAAAAACCCGTGTATGGGTGACCTTCATCACGCATGGCGTGAATGGTTGGAATCATAATGTCGGTTAATACTTGCTGATGCAATTCGGGGGTCATGATGGGGGCCGGGGAATAAGCGCCCATGCCACCGGTATTGGGGCCTTGGTCGCCATTGTCGCGTGCTTTGTGATCTTGCGAACTGACCAAAGGCAAAATGTATTCCCCATCGCTCATTACAATAAAGCTGACTTCTTCACCGGTTAAAAATTCTTCAATAATAATTTGTTGACCGGCTTGACCAAAGGCGTCATCGCGCATGATGTTGATGATCGCTTGATTGGCTTGGGCAATGTTTTGCGCAATGATAACCCCTTTGCCCGCTGCCAAACCATCGGCTTTGATCACCAGAGGAAACGATTGATCGGCGACGTAATCCAATGCTGCGTTTAATTCAGTGAAGGTTTGATAAGCGGCGGTTGGAATGTTGTGACGCTGCATAAAATCTTTGCTGAATGCTTTGGACGATTCTAATTGCGCGGCGGCTTGGGTGGGGCCAAAACAGCGCAATCCGGCTGCGTGAAATCGATCCACGATACCGGCGGCCAGCGGTGCTTCGGGACCAATAATCGTTAAATAAATATCTTCGCGTTTGGCCAATCCCAGTAAATCTTCGATGGCCAATGGATCGATGGGGATATTGTGCACTTTGGCTTCTTGAGCGGTCCCGGCATTGCCTGGCGCGACAATGACTTCAGTAATGGTTTTGGATTGGGCGATTTTCCATGCCAGCGCATGTTCACGCCCGCCACTGCCTACAATCAGTACTTTCATGAAGTTTTCTCACGGTTGGTGGATAAAATCAGCCGTTATTATAGCGGACAGAAGTTGTGACGTTAAGTGGAGATCTTTCGGACATGTGTTTGGGTTACCTGGGATGACTTCGATTGTGAGAGCATCCCAGGTGGGTGGTGGTGTGGTTCATGATGATGATAGACCCTGCTGCTGTTGTGAATCACTAGGTGATGAGCTGTCTTGCATTGTTTTAAGTAAATTTTTATAAAAAAGCTCGGTAGTGGTATGCCGACGGTTGAAAAATCTGAGAACACGATTACTTGATATCTTTTGTTTGAACGTAAGTAACGGTATTGCTTGCTCAATTCGTTGAGCACCGGTTAAGGTTTGATTTGTAAGTATTTGATGAACTTCTGAAGCTATTTTAGATACTTTTTTGGATTGACCGTTGATTGTTATCAGGTTACCTCCGCCATATTTAAGGTCGAATGAGTGCGCCTCAATTTTTGCTATACACGGGCCTATCTGCTTGGGGTATTGTAAGTATTGGATGATCTTGTTTGGTACCTCTCGCACAACTTGGCTCGATAAGGAGCCTGACTCTTTATAATCTTCATCCTGGCATTCTGCTGTACGGGATCTATGCTCATCGGCTACGCAACTGATTGTAACGGCTGAGTTAGGATGGAGCGTCGTTACTAAAATAGTCTTATTATCATCGTTGGCAATCGCATTACACTCATTACGCTCATTACGCTCATTTGACTGTTCAACTACTAGGGTTAACAAAGCCCCCCAATGATCAGAATTATTACGAAAGTTTGGTTGATTAATCAATGTCTCAATTTGCTGTAGTGTCAACCCTTCCTTAGGATTTGTTGCAAAAATACCATCGGTTAATTGCAATAAAATACCTTCATTCTGCTGATGATCAACAGAAATCCTCGTAGAGGAAGGTTGGTAACTATGACCGCGGATGTCCACATCGCCAATAGAACGACTTACCCCTATAATATTTTTTCTGCGGGCATCTACTAAGAAAGTATGCGTTGCCTTGTTAATATCGAGGTGGTAAGAGCTTGCTGTTAGCTCAGTTATAAGATCGCCCTTATTAGGAAATTGGTATCGAAGAGAGCCTCCTTGTTGTTTAATTCGTGTTTGTTCTTCCTGATCACTGGGATGATGTTGCCAATTTAAGGGAGTCAATGCCCACGCATCAGTCGATCCTTTTTTTCTAGTGGCTAACAGGGTCAAGCAATCACCAAGATTTAAGGTATGAAGCTCAGTTTTTTGGGGTGTTGATACTTGAACTGCTAAGGATAACGTTGTTCCAAGGCAAAGTTCAGTATCAGCAGCAAGAGAGTCTTCCATAATAGCAGCATAATCTTGCACAGCACCCGCTATGACTGAAGTTAAATCTTCTGGATTCTGTTCAAAAATTTCGGTGTTAGGGAATGTTTGATAAGAAAAAGCATCTTCTTGATAGCCGTGGTTTTTTCCTCTTTGTCCCGGTGCCATTACGGCGTAGAATTGTTCAGCTCGTGTTAAAACAGTTTCACAGATGGGATTGTCCCCATAATTATTATTTTCCAGTTGTTTAACCGAGGGTATTTCAAGTTTAAACTCTTCACTGGGGGAGCATTCGTCTACTAAAATCCTACGCGCTTTTTCCAGATTCATGTCTACTTTTGATACAGTTGTAACTCTATCACTCATCACGTGCCCCTTTTTTGTCTATTTATACAGATTTGACTGTGACTGTATCATAGGATACTTAACCTTTTATGATGTAGTCCCATTTCATCTCAAGATGCGAATTTTAAGCGTGTATTGGACGGTTTCATCCGACGTTTCTCAAGCAAAAAATCCTCGCATGAGCGGGCGCG
>WLWR01000045.1 GCA_012103495.1 Legionellales bacterium | reverse complement strand
GGACTGCAGCGGATAAATTTGCTGCTTTGGAAGCTGCTGGTGTGCGTACAGTGAAAACGCCATCGGATCTAGCACTAGCGATTGTTGAACAACTTTAATGATGGTGTTGCTTGAAGAATGATAGGCTGATTTTTCTAAAATCAGCCTATTTAAAATGTAGCTTTTATCAGCCTTTACTGGCTACCGAATCGATTTCACCTGGTTTGCGTAGCATTTTATCCACTTCACCGATGTGTTCTTCTTCTGCGGCTAGTTGAGTCCGTGCATATTCTTCTAGCATAATCGATTTCCCTTCGACTTCACCGAGCAAGATTTGATAGGCGGTAATCGATTGTTGTTCGTGCTCTAACGATTCGCGTAAAATGCTGCCGATGTCGTGATTGTAAGTTTCTAACAGATTGCCAATTTTTAAGGATGGGTGTCCACCAAAATGAGTGATCAATTCCCCGGCTTTGTGTGCATGAGTTAGGCTTTCATCGGCTTGACCGCGTAACCAATCCACAATGGGGATTCTGCTATAACCGTACACCATAAAAGAATAATGGGTATAACGAACGACTCCCGCCAATTCTAATTCTAAAATTTTATTAAGTAACTCAATGATTTTGTCTTTATTTAAATCAGTCATGGCGTTCCTCGTTGTCATGTCATCTATAAGTGAGTGCGCTATAGCATAGTGAAGAATCATGAGGCTGGCAACTTTGGTTTAGAAATGGGAAATGCCTTGTGTAATGAAGACGAGGAACGGTTTGCAAGCCCTGTCACAAGACATGGTGAGTGAACATTAATTGTACAGAACTGGGCTATACTGATAGAAAATAATAGTGGAGAATCCAAATGAATAAGAGGATCGTTCTAGTGGGTGCGGCAGCCATGTTAGCATCTTCGGTCGCAACCGGTGCTCAATTGGATATTGACAAAACAGCCAAAGCGAATGCAAATCCAGCGCAAATGACCGATGGTAGTTTGGGTGTGCATGGTTGTTGTGGCTGTTGCGGTTGCTGTGGCTGTTGTGGTTGCAGTGGGTCTTAATAAACCAGATGGGTTGTAAATGGCTGAAGAGTTTTCTCTTTGGCCATTTACTATTTGTGCACCATGCAATTAACCATTCAACAACAACAAGCATCTGAGGCGATCACCGCTTGTTATCAGCAGCTTAGGCAATCCAATGTGGTACACGAATTGTTTCAGCAGCAAGATGTTTCGTGTTGGCAACATTATCCAGAAGGGGATGTCAAAGATGATCCTCATCACACACAATATTTTTATCATTCACACCCATCCAAAGATATGGATCGGATCGCTGAGCATGGACATTTTCATATTTTTAGCAAATGCCCGCCGATCTCTAATGTTACTGATTATTTAGTTGCTTCGGAAAAATTTTTGCAAAGCGAAGGCAAAAAAGATCATTTAACCCACCTATTTGCAATTGCGATGAATGAATGGGGACGCCCCACCGCGTTATTTACCGTGAACTATTGGGTTGTGTTAGGACTTTGGTATCCAGCCGAAGCTTTAATCCCTTTATTGGATGATTTTGTAGTAGATATTCCAGGATCGCCATTTGTTGTGACCAATCAATGGGTGACTCATATGGTGCAATTGTTCAAACCTTATATTGGAGACTTGCTGCTGAAACGTGATGAAGTGATACGTGAGCATCAAGCAGCTTACCCTGATACAGATGTGTATTACGATAAACAATTGGAAATCACCTCGGTGTTGTCGTTAACCGGTTAAAACACTTGGCGTATCTATTCAGCAGAATTTTAAACCTCGGGTAAAAGTCCACTTTGAGTGCAGGTTGAAGGAAAAGGGTGGTGAAAAAGCACAGCATAGATGGCTATGTGAATCTTTTAAAACACCTCTTTCCTCCAATATCACCAAGTGTTTTTATCAGTTTACAATTGATTGACAGGAATATCTTTGATTTCAGGCCATTGTTCATTGGCTTTGGCAATGTTTTCAGGAATGGCTTGTTGCCAACGTTTTTGTACTTTTTTATTTAAATTCAAGTACAATTTGTCGTCAACAATTTGCCACGCCAAGGGATCGCCCACAACTTTTTTACCCATGGTAATAGCAAAGGCACAATAGCCGCCGTAGATCGGTAAATATTGTTGGGGATTGGCTTTGAATTTTTCTTTGTGGTCTTGGTTGATAAATAGGTAAATCACATTTTCATAAACGAAGGTGTGGTTACCATTGCCTTTTTGTGGTTCACCGTTGGTAAAATAAGAAACCAAATCATACCCTTGTGCACCTGGCAGACTGTGGGTAACCGATGAGTCGGTTGCCAAAGCTGTTAGTGGTAACAGCCATAAGGCCAGTAAGGTGGCTAAAAAATAATGTTGTCGTTGAGTCATATCAATGCTCCCTTTGATAAATACTGTCGGCTTATACATTAATTAAAGTTAGGTGAATCCACTTGTTTGTCAAGTAACCTGTCAATGAAGGAATACTTTGTGGATGAAGCATGAACCGGTAGAATCACCCTACCGAAAATCAAAGAGACTGTATTGATGCATAAACCATTTATTGCTGGTGTGAAATCCAAAGTCGTCGAATTAAAACCGGATGAAACCTATTATTTTTGTGTGTGTGGGTTGTCGAATAATCAACCGTTTTGTGATGGTTCACATCGTGGTACTGATTTTAAACCACAAAAATTCACGGTGTCTGAAGCAAAACAAGTGCATTTATGCATGTGTAAGCGAACGGGCAATGCACCATTTTGTGATGGCACACACCGCCAATTATCAGAGACTGAAATAGAACAATATCAAGTTGAAAGAACTTAGGGCGTGTTGACAACTCTACTCTGAGGGCGCTATCTCTTTGATTTTCTGTGCTCCGCTGCTCATTGACTGCATGTCAACTGCGCTGCGGTGCTCAAAAATCAAAGACCTAGCACTCCTCAGAGCGAATTGTCAACACGCCTTAGCAACAATGTTGCTAAGTTCAAATTTCTCATCTAAATCAAAAAATTGGATAAATGGGTGGATCAGGTTCCGGTGGGAGAAAACTGTGAGGAGCGTCATCTTGAGGAGGACGTTCAACTTCAGGTGGTTGTTTGACTTCAGGTGGTGTGGGTGTCGGTGGTGCATCGGTTTTTTCTTGTACTTTGTCCCAGCGTCGAACTTTTGCTTTCGAACGGACATCTTCGGGTAAATCTTTCATAGCACGACGTGCTTGCTCTTCATTTTCAAATGAACCGTAAACACCGGTGTAAACTGTTTTCCCATTTTTACGTTGTTTGACTTGCGCTTTACGTGTGTTCTTAGGTGCTTTGTGCAGTGTGTTGGCAACCTCGGCAGGTTTTTCACCCGAGTCTAGTTCAATGGTATAGTTCCCCGGTTTTTGACTGCGTACCCAGCCTGTATCACGATTTTTATGAGAAACGGGGGTTGCTTGTTCCGAGAAATGATAAGAGTCTGGTACTCGCACGCCACCGGAACCACCGCCGCGTGAACGCCGTGATTGGGTGCGTCGATTGTTTGCTGAAGGTAAATCCATGGTGTTGTGACGATATTGAGAATTGTAATTTCCAGGATTGTTGCCATTGTTCCACCAACGGTAGTAATCCTCATCGTACACGGTGCAACTGGATAGGCTAAACAGCATAAGAATCAATGCCAATGGAAACCAGAGAAAGGTGTTGTTACTCATTGTGCTTCTCCCTCACAAGCGAGTCTTTAGTTAAAGTCTAGACGAAAAAAACATTTCGAATCGGAGCAGATTACTGAATTAAACTTTTTAAGGAGCCGCAGATATCGATTGATTATCAAATGGCAAACCTGACTCGCTGTTGGGCTGTTGTTTGAGATGAGTATCCCCATCCTACTTCAAGCTGCGAACCGTACTGGTCGTTGACAATGAATTTTCATGTGGCATTTTAAGCGTGTAGTGGGTGATAGATTGCGGTGTTTCGATTGAAAAAAAACCGCAAAACTAGCCTAGCTAATTCGAAGATTTTTTTCTTGAGAAACGGTGCAAGATGCTGTCCAATGCACGCTTAAAATTCGCATCTTGAAGTGGAATGGGTATATACTAGCGCCTAAATTTGAATCACGTGAAAGGTGCTACGATGTTAACCTCCATTGCTTTGCAAGATCTTGATCCTGCTATTTGGCAAGTTATCAGTGATGAAGCTAAGCGACAAGAAGAGCACATTGAATTGATCGCCTCGGAAAATTACACCAGCCCAGCAGTCATGGCGGCGCAAGGAGCTGTCCTCACCAATAAATACGCCGAAGGCTATCCAGGCAAGCGTTATTACGGGGGATGTCAACATGTCGATGTGGCCGAAAATTTAGCCATTGAACGGGTTAAACAATTGTTCAACGCCGATTATGCCAATGTGCAGCCACACTCAGGATCACAAGCCAATGCAGCGGTGTATTTAGCACTCTTGCAACCGGGTGATAAAGTGTTAGGCATGGCGTTACCCCATGGGGGACATTTAACCCATGGGTCATCGGTTAATTTTTCTGGACGTATTTATCAATCAATCCAATACGGTGTGGATGCCATCACCGGTGAAATTAATTATGAAGAAGTGGCTCGGTTGGCTGATGAGCATCGGCCCAAGATGATTATGACTGGTTTTTCCGCGTATTCACGCATTTTGGATTGGGCAAAGTTTCGCGAAATTGCCGATTCGGTCGGTGCTTATTTGGTGGCGGATGTGGCACATGTGGCAGGTTTGATTGCTACGGGTATTTACCCATCTCCAATTTCTTATGCCGATGTGGTGACCTCTACCACTCATAAAACACTGCGTGGTCCACGCGGAGGAATCATTTTAGCTAAGGCCAATCCGGACATTGAAAAAAAATTGCAATCGGCTATTTTCCCCGGCACGCAAGGGGGACCATTGATGCATGTGATTGCTGCCAAAGCAGTCGCTTTCTTGGAAGCATTGCAGCCTGAATTCAAAGTGTATCAACAACAAGTGGTACGCAATGCGCAAACCATGGCGGCAGCGTTCATACAACGAGGGTATACTATTGTGTCAGGCGGTACCGACAATCATTTATTTTTAGTCAATTTAATTGATAAAGACATCACGGGCAAAGATGCTGATAATGCGTTGGGGGCAGCCAACATTACTGTCAATCGCAACACAGTTCCCAATGATCCACGTTCACCTTTTATTACCAGCGGTTTGCGTATTGGCACGCCGGCGGTTACCACTCGTGGATTTGGAGAAACGCAAGTCACTCAATTGGTGGATTGGAGCTGCGCTATTTTGCAAGACATTGAACAGCAAGCCACCATCCAGGACATTAAGCAGCAAGTGTTGGCATTGTGCCGTGAATTTCCAGTATATCAATCCATAAAACAATCACAGTAACCAAGGAATCACACGGATGCATTGTCCTTTTTGCAGTGCGACGGAAACCAAAGTGATTGATTCACGTTTGGTAAGTAATGGCAATCAAGTCAGACGGCGTCGCGAATGTTTGGATTGTAATGAACGGTTTACCACCTATGAAACCGCTGAATTGGTCATGCCTAAAATTATTAAACGTGATGGTCGCCGTAAACCATTTGATGAAGAATCGTTAAGAGCCGGTATGCTGCGGTCATTGGAAAAACGCCCGGTGAGTATGGATGATTTTGAGTTGGCAGTGGATCGATTAAAGCATCGATTGCGTGCTTGCGGAGAGCGTGAAGTCAATTCACAAGTACTGGGTGAATGGGTGATGGAAGAGTTAAGGGCGTTGGATCAAGTCGCGTTTGTGCGGTTTGCTTCCGTGTATCGTCGTTTTGAAGACATTGATGAATTTAATCAAGAAATCAAGCGGCTACAAGCTGAACATCCATCGGTAGATTCTCTAACAAAGCCGGTTAATGATGACTGAAAAATTTAAGCCAACGGCGCGTAAACGTGCTCGTCAATGTGCGATCCAAGCCTTGTATCAATGGTGGATTGCTGGAACAGATATTGTGGAAGTGGAACGTCAATTCCAGCAGTATCGAAATTTAGCCAAAGTGGATACTCTCTATTTTCATCGATTGCTCACTCAAATTACCGCCCATCAGTCGCGAATCGATGAATTGTTTATTCCTTATTTAGATCGAGATATCACAACCTTAAATCCAATTGAATTGCAGGCGTTGCGTATGGGTTGTTATGAGTTGGTGTACGAACCTTCCATTCCTTACAAAGTGGCGATCAATGAAGCGGTGGAATTAACCAAAATATTCGGTGCGACCGATGGCTATAAATATGTGAATGGGGTGTTGGATAAAGTGGCGAAACAATGCGACACAACAGATCCCGAGCAATCGCAATATGAGCAATGAATTTCAAATTATCCGGCAATTTTTTCAACACGACATTTCTAAATACCCAGACTTGCTCTTAGGTGTGGGGGATGATGCGGCTGTTTGGATGCCGCCGGCTGATCGAAGGCAAGTGGTGGCCATGGATACTCTGGTCAGCCAAGTACATTTTTTAGAAAGTTGGTCGGCGCACGATATTGGTTATCGAGCGTTGGCGGTTAATTTAAGCGATTTAGCTGCGATGGGAGCAACCCCACGGTGGGCGCTATTATCGATTGCTGCGCCGCAAATGGATGAACGTTGGTTTGAGGATTTTGCTCGAGGTTTTTTTAAATTAGCCCGACAATATGAAGTGGCATTGATCGGTGGGGATATGACTCGAGGCCCCTTCACCATAACGGTGACGATCGGCGGTGACATTGCATTACCCCAACAACCGTTGACACGTTCAAATGCGCAAGTGGGGGATTGCATTTGTGTCACGGGTTCGTTGGGGTTGGCGGCGCTGGCGTTAGCCGATCACCAAGGACAGGTGACGTTGACTTCACCTGATCGTCACACCGCTTATCAACAATGGTTATGTCCTCAACCCCACATATTGGCTGGTCAATTATTGTTGCCAATGGCGAATGCGGCGATCGATATTTCCGATGGGTTGGCGCAAGATTTATCGCATATTTTACAAGCCAGTCAAGTCGGAGCGCGTTTACAAATGGCTCAATTACCCATTGCGGCAACGCTTGCAACGTATGCAACACCGGCACAACAATTGCAATGGGCACTCACCGGAGGAGATGATTATCAATTGTGTGTAACCATGGCGCCGACGCAATATTTGGCAGCCAAACAGTGTTTGGTTGATCATGGTATTGCTTTGACTCGCATTGGAGAGATCACCGCAACCGGTGGTTTGCAATGTGTCCAAGAAGATCAATCGCTATTGGAGTTGGCTACCCTCGGTTATCAACATTGGAATCAAACATGACAATGTCAATCTATTCGCAATTAGGCAAACACCCAGTGTATTGGTTGGCTTGTGGCTTAGGGACTGGGTGTTTACCCAAAGCTCCCGGCACTTGGGGAACCTTGTTGGCAGTGGTGATTTATTATTTAGCGTTACGTCATTTTTCGGCGGCAGGATATTTATTGATCGTGCTCCTAGCGTTGGTGGTGGGAATTTATTTATGTGATCGCACTGGCAAACAATTAGGACAATCGGATCATCCTGCTATTGTATGGGATGAAATGGTGGGTTGGTGGTTAGCCGTATGGTTGATCCCCAGTGATGCATGGGGATGGATGGTGATAAGTGTTGTTTTGTTTCGAATCTTTGACATTTGTAAACCGTGGCCGATTGGGTGGGTGGATCGACGGGTCAAAGGTGGTTTGGGGGTCATGTTGGATGATGTGATTGCCGGTGGTTTGACTTGGGGATGTTTGCAAGTTGGCTGGGTGTTGGTAACGCTAGTATTAAAATTTTGGTAACGATAGCCATCGCACTTGAAGTTTCAAGTGCGGTGGCTATCGTGTCTCAGCATTTCTATAATCAATCTGTTTATTAGCCAAGTTGGATGCTTAGACTATGTCAACAGGCAATCTTTTTCGTAACCCAGTCGCTTTTCTTATCTGGGCGGTTGGTGATGTGTATTTCATTGCCAGTGTGCTGATATCTTTACTATTTGCAATATTGGCGCCTAACATGCAGCAGCAATTGCAGTTAACCAATGCTCAATTGGGTTTGTTAGGTGCGGTGTTTTTTTTAAGCTATGCTGTGGCGCAATTTTTTGCAGGACGCTTATTCGATCACTATCAGCCACGTTATATTTTGTCTGGTTCAGCCTTGATGGCCAGTGGTGGCTTGATGCTATTGGCAGGGGCCTCCAATTTTTTCATCGTTGTCATGGCGAAGCTACTCATTGGTATTGGCTTATCCACTGCATACGTTGGTGTGATTTATTTGGCAAAAACTTGGTTTACCGCACAACAATTTACACTCTTATGTGGTATCACCCAAATGTCTTCCAATGTAACTGCCGCATTGGTGGTATTAGGATTGGCAATCTCCGGCATTTGGTTAAATTTTCGTACCATTATCGGCATTCTGGCAATTTTAATATTCTTAATTGCTAGCGTGATGATAATTGTTATCCGATCAGCACCGACGCGTCCTCTCTCTCCTCAACAGGCCCCCGTTCGCATTTGGCAAGATTTAGCAAAACTGGCGCGCATCCGACAATTTTGGTTGGGCGCGGTTTATTTCGGCGCCAGTTTCAGCGTATTGTTGGCTTTGTCCGATTTGTGGAATATTCCAACTCAGTTGGCTTATCGTCATTCTCAAGACACAGCGGCCATACTCAATGCAATGTTTCCATTAGGCGGTGGGTTCGGTGCCATCGCCGCTAGCGGCTTGAGTCATTATTTTCGATGTCCAGCAACCATCGCCAGATGCTACAGCAGTGCCATGTTAGGATTGACGCTAGTGTTGGTGTATGGCCCTGAGTTTTCCACATCGATGACATCACTGCTTATTTTTGGTTTAGGGTTTGCTTTTGGTGGTGCCATACTAGGCTTCCCATTGGTGAGTCAGTATTTACCAGTTTATTTAGTAGGTACTGGGTTTGGTCTTATGGCCACCATCGCTTATTTGTGGAGTGCGCTATTACAATATTTAGTTGGCATACTATTGGGTGATCAAGCAGTAACCGCAGGAATTGTAGCCATTCATGCATTTCAGTGGGCATTGACTCCATTGGTGATCACTTTACTGATAGGCTGGTTAGTGAGTTATGCATTAAACAATCGTAATGTTTCCCCTAAAATTTAAAGCTTGGGGAAAGCTGGATTTTTATCCAAGATATGCCAAAGATGGCTATTTGTGTCAATGAATCACTCACAGGAGGATCCTAATGCGCTTACCCAACACGACTCAACTCATTGATCGGTTGTTAGATGTCACCGAACACACTATTGTGCCACTTACCCAGGCTGGTGTTTGCGCAGGTAATAAAATATTTGGCGCTGCTATTTTAAACAAAGCGGATTTATCGGTGGTCGTGGCTGCTACGAATGCTGAAACTGAAAATCCATTGTGGCACGGAGAAATTCACGCATTGAAAAAGTTTTACGAACGGCCAGTTGCTGAACGACCCCGCCCACAAGATTGTTTGTTTTTCGCCACCCACGAACCCTGTCCATTGTGTTTGTCAGCCATCACCTGGGGGGGATACGATAACTTTTACTATTTATTCAGTTACGCCGATTCACGTGATGCATTTCACATTCCACATGATTTGAAAATTTTAAAAGAAGTATTTCGATGTGATCACGGTCAATATGCTCATCACAACGCATTCTGGCATAGTTATCATTTAATAACATTGATTGATACTTGCGATGATGCCCATCAGCAAAACCGGTTACGTGCACGAGTCACTCAATTAAAAAACTGCTACGCACAAATGTCAGATATTTACCAACAATCGAAACAAGATAGCAATATTCCCCTGAATTAAAAGCTCGCAAAATAATATCTATACCCATCGTACTTGAAGATGCGAACTTTATTCACGGTTGGTAAACTTTCTCAGTTGGCATTTTAAGTGAGCAGTGGGTGGCATCTTGCGGTGTTTTGATTGAAAAAAACCGCAGGACTAGCCGA
>WLWR01000044.1 GCA_012103495.1 Legionellales bacterium | reverse complement strand
TGATAGCTGGTTGGCCTAAGGTTTGTTCCAATAATTCAATAAAATCTAATAAACCAGTGGGTTGTCCATAGCCAATGTTGTATACCTTGTAGGCTGGCGTGACTGGATGGGTGGTGAATTGATGACCGTGCAAGGTGGCCAATGTACCACTGACAATGTCATCAATGAATGTAAAATCTCGCAGATGTTGGCCGTGATTGTGAATGTGAATCGGTTGGCCGCGCACAATGGCTTGAGTAAATTTAAATGGCGCCATGTCGGGACGTCCCCACGGGCCGTAAACGGTAAAATAACGCAAACCAGTCATTGGAATGTCATACAAATGACTGTAGGTGTAGGCCATTAATTCATTCGAAGCTTTGGTGGCAGCATACAAACTGATCGGGCGATTGATGGTTGCTGTTTCACTCCAGGGTTGCTCAGCCAAATTGCCATACACTGAACTGCTAGAAGCAAATACCAAATGTTGTACTTGGGTGTGGCGACAAGCTTCCAATACATTGGCAAATCCTACCAAGTTACTATGAACGTAGGTATGTGGGTGAGTGATGGAATAACGTACCCCAGCTTGGGCGGCTAGGTGTAAAACGCCAGTCGGTTGATGCTGTTGAAAACATTTAAGCACGTTGGATTGATCCGCTAAATCTATAGGATAAAATGTGAAACGTGGGTGCTCGGCAAATTGAGCTAAACGTGCGTGCTTGAGATTTACATCGTAATAATCGTTTAAATTATCAATGCCAATGACCTGGGTGTTGGCTTGCTTGAGTAATGCTTGAGTGGTGGCCGCACCAATGAACCCGGCGCAGCCGGTGATCAATACAACAGCGTGATTCATCTGCTGGCAGCTGGACTGAGGTTGTTGGCACGTTCTTTGTAAATAAAATACAAATTGCGCGCATACACGATCACACCAAATAATTGACCGCAAATAAATACGGGATCTTTTTTATAAATGGCATAGGTCAATAAGGTTATGCCACCGAAGATACTGAAGTACCAAAATGCGATCGGGATCACACTTTTACGTTGTTGTTCGGATTTGAACCACTGAATGATGAATCGTGCTGAAAATAACGCTTGGCCAGTAAAGCCAATGGCTAACCAAATCATTTCGGCATTAGTCATGTTCGACCTCCGGTTGACACGAACGACGTTGCAACCACATAACGCCTAAAATATCGGTGATTCCTACCCACAATCGATTCATCACGCCGTATTTGGATTGACCAAATTGGCGGGGCCGATGGTTGACGGGAAGATTGATCACGGTCAACCCTGCACGTTGTAGTAGCGCCGGTAAAAATCGATGCATGTGATTAAAGTGCGGCAAATGCATAAAACTTGCGCGCGGAAAACATTTCAAACTGCAGCCAGTATCTGGGCATTGATCGCCCAACATGGCATTGCGCACACCGTTGCCAATACGCGATGATAAACGTCGCAACCAGCGATCATCACGCTTTTTACGATTGCCCAAAAGAGCGCAGTGATGCGGCTCGTCTTGCTGAGCCAACACCGTCAATAGGCTAGGGATATCGTGTGGATCGTTCTGTCCATCGCCATCCAAAGTGATGATCCATGGGTATTGCGCCTGGCGAATGCCCGATAATAAGGCGGCACTTTGGCCGTAATTACCGCGGTGATAAACCCCAACTAATTCGACTTGCTTGCGCGATTGTTCACTGAGTAATTTGCGAGTGCCATCGGTGCTGCCATCGTCTACCACGATGATTTCGTACAGTTGATCTGCCGGCAATGCCTGGTGAATTTCACTGATCAACGGCAGTAAATTATCCCGCTCGTTAAACACTGGAATGACAATGGAAATAGGAAACGCTGATTTCATTGATAACCCATGATTTTGCGCCGCGTCCACTGTTGATGGAGCCACATCACAGTCAGCACAGCCAGTAACATGCCGGCCATAATATCACTTAAATAATGCGCTGTCACAATCACTCGACTGAAAGCAACCGTGATTAAAATTATCAACCACGCGGTCCAATAACGTGGGAATAAGTAACACAAGCCAAACATCAATCCGGTAATGGTAACCGTGTGTCCGGATGGAAATGATAAGAAGCTGGCCTGAATTTTAAACCAATAAAAACCATACTCGCCATGTTGCAACCATTCAATCGGCCGAGCCCGACCAAGCAATACTTTTAATAGCAAACAAAGAATTCCAGGCAATGCAATGCAAGTGGCTAAAAACACGCTGCGCATTTGCCAATGGGGCATGGGTTTGATCCATCGGGCAAAGCAAAACAAGCCCACCAAAGCGACCAGATAAAACGAGCTCTTGCCCCATTGAGTAACTCCTTGAGCAATGTGTACGGTGATCGAGTTGGCGTGTTGCTGAAAAAACACTGCCAAGGGCAAATCGATCCATAGATAACTGATGATCATCAATCCCAACCAAGCCGCGATAAACCACGGGTTGCGGATAAGACGGGTCAATGATTCAAACGAAACAGCGTTATTCATGGGCATGAGCTTGATTGTGTAATAAAAGCAAAGTAACTCGACGGCCCTTACTATAATGAAGGCCTTGCCATTTATCCAGTATCACAAAGTTGGGTAATTGTGCTTGCAATGGTTGCCACAGTGCTTGAGTAATCAACACAAATTCAGGCGATTGATTTTGTAAAAAAGTCAAAGCGTGATCATCGGCAATATAACGTACTTGATAGGTGCCTAGACGAAACGTAAGACTGGGTTCGCGATAACCAATGGCAATCAACGGGTGGTCGTCAGTTAATTGCTCCGTGACGGCATGGATGTTGAGATGCTCAATGATTTTTTCGGTGAGCCAAATTTGCTTGAGATTGGGAAGGGTAATGTGCCAGGTCGGTGGATAAATGGCTAAGGTGCTTAAAATCACTGTCAGTGCAGCGACTTTAAAGTATCGATTGAATACAGCAATCAATGCGATGATTACCATGATTACCGTGGCGCTGCCTGCGATCACGGCACTGACAAACCAATGGCCTTCGATGAAAACGGGTAATGTGACTAAGCTGCCGGCCAGACCGATGCTAAATAATCCCCACAGCACATACAAAAACCGCAGCCAAACCCAATGTTTGCCGGTGATGGGACTTTGCTCCGCACGTTGAATCGCATAACCTGCTAACACAGCCAGGGCGGGTAATAAGGGCAGTACGTATTGTGGCAATTTGGTGGGCATTAATTCGTAAAAAGCAAAACAAGGAATGAACCAAGCCAATAAAAAAGTGATGTTCACTTGTTTGCGAAATCGAATGCCCCACACACCGGCTTGCCACAAGAATAAAGATGCTGGCCAAAACGTGGCGACCAGCAATAATAAGTGATAGCCAGGCGGTGCACCGTGTGATTCATGGCCACTGATCAATTTGGGCCATAAATCTTTGGTGATCATTTCCCCCAGATAATTGGCTTGTTCCGCTTGACTGACCCAAATCAGCCAACTGCTGGAGAGGATAAAAATAAGCACACCAATGATCGGTTTACTATAACGAATTACCAACCAACGACGTTCCACCAATGCCAAGGTTGCCAGGGTGAGCAAACCAATCAATGGAGAAATACCTTTAATTAAAAAGCCAGCACTCATCGCTAGCCAAAATACCAGTGGCCAACCCCAGCCAGGTGGTTTTTCTGTTTGAAAATTTAAATACACACGCCACAAAGCACCTTGCATAAGTACAATAGTGGCTAGCAATAGGGTATCGGTGACCGCCATGTGAGCTTCGATGGTGAGTAACAAGGTAACCGCCAACAGAGCACTGGCCCATTGGGCGACACCGTGTCCACAAATGGGTTTGATAAAGCTAAATAACAACAATACTGCCAGCAAGGCACCAAGAATGGATGGAATGCGGTAAGCCCAAATTTGTTGCAGGTCAGCATCGGTCAATCGCACACTCAAGGCTTGCAGCCAATTGATGCCCGGTGGTTTTTGGAAACGGGTGGTGTCTTGATAGCGAATTTTGAAGTAATCACCGGTTTCCAGCATTTGCTTGGTGGCTTGGCCAAAATGGGCACCGTCACGATCCACTACCGGCAGTGTATTGAACCCTGGTACAAACAAGGCCAGGCACAATAAGGTGAGTAATATATAAGAAGTTAAGGTACGCAACGTGAACATCTCCTGTGAATTGAATGTTTCGAGTTATTCATGAAGCAGTGTTTGCGCCAATGCATCGGTTAAGGTGATGTTGATGATTTGTGTTTGCAACAGTAATATTTGGGACATGATCAATCGCTCCATTTATTCATGGGACAGCGCATCGGTTTAACCGTTGGTTGGCCTTGGTTGATCAGGCTAAGCTTGCCTTGAGTGCTTAACAACCATTGCACGATGGGTCTGCCGTGTGCAATGGTTTGTCATCCTGTCGCACACGGCAGGTTACGGATTACTTATCGCTGTTTTTGTTTTTCTTGGGTGGTAATTTTTCTTTGATTCTAGCAGCGCGGCCTTGTAATTTACGCAAATAATACAGTTTGGCGCGACGCACATCACCACGACGTTTGATGGTGATGGAATCGATTAATGGGCTGTAGCTTTGGAAGATGCGTTCCACACCTTCGCCGTGTGAAATTTTACGGACAGTAAAAGCTGAATGTAAGCCACGATTGCGTTTGGCAATGACCACGCCTTCGAAGGCTTGTAAGCGTTCACGGCTGCCTTCTTTGACTTTGACTTGTACTACGATGGTGTCGCCGGCTTGAAAGTCAGGAATGGTTTTATCCTGCATTTGTTCAGTGTTCAATTGATCGATGATGTTAGTCATGCTGCTCTCCGCTTCTCATCTTGGTTTGATATTCCAGTAACAGTTGGCGCTCGTCGGCCGATAAGGTTGCTCTTTTTAACAGATCTGGGCGCTTTTGCCAAGTTTTTCCTAGCGCTTGTTTGAGTCGCCAGCGAGCAATGGCTTGATGGTCGCCGCTGCGTAAAACGGTGGGTACATCTAATTGGCGATAGGTTTGTGGCCGGGTGTAGTGTGGCCAATCCAAGAGCCCGCGACTGAAGGAATCTTGATCGGCGGAGGTTGCATCACCCAGCGCACCAGGTAATAAACGCGTTAGCGCGTCGATCACTACCATGATTGCCAATTCACCACCGGATAAGACGTAATCCCCCAGTGACCACTGTTCGTCGATGGATAATTCCAACAGGCGTTCGTCAATCCCTTCGTAACGTCCGGCAATAAAGATCAGCGGTTGAGGCGTTTGTGTCCATTGTTGAATTTTGGCTTGGGTCAGCGGTTGCCCTTGCGGTGATAAATAAATGGCGGTGCTGGCGGTTTGATAATGTTGCCGGGCCGCTTGAATTGCCGTATCCAGGGGAGGGGCGGCCATGACCATGCCCGGGCCGCCGCCGTAAGGGCGGTCATCAATTCTTTGATGGGGATCGTCGCTGTAATCACGAGGGTTCCAATAATGGATGTTGAGTAATTTTTGTTGTTGAGCACGACCGGTAATGCCGTAATCCAATGCGTTAAACATGGGAGGAAATAAGGCAATCACGCCGATTTGCTTGGCTGTGTTCATGATAAAAAATCAGCGTCCCAAGCCACGTCAATGCGTTGGGCGCTCAGATCAACCTTTAATATATATTGATCAAGGATAAAAGGAATTAAATGTTCGGTGTCACCTTTGACCACCAACACATCGTTGGCGCCGGTGGCTAATACATAATCAACCACACCTAAATGCTCACCTTGTTGATTGAAGACTTGTAAACCTTGTAAATCAGTCCAGTAATATTGTTGATCACCGGAGGGTGGTAATTGATGGCGGTAAATACCGATGCGGGTGTGAGTGTAGTGGCGGGCTTGATCGCAATCGTGACAATCCGGCAGTAACACCAGTAATTTCTGGGTGTGCTGTTGGTGTTGTAGGGTGGTAGTCAATGGTTGCCAATCCCCTGGCTGACGTTGTAGCAGCCAGGGTTGATAATTGAAAATATTGTCACGAGGCTGGGTGTAGGAGGTAAGTTTTAACCAACCTTTTAACCCGTGGGGGGCACCCAACTGGCCGACAATGATGATGCTCTCATCCATCATTAAGCGGCGGATTCCTCTTCAACGATAGGCGTGGCTGCAGCGGCTTTGCGATGTTCTTTGAGTAAGGCCACAACGCGATTGGACGGTTGCGCACCGTGTGCCAACCAATGGTTGATGCGTTCTACGTTTAATTCAAAGCGTTTGGCTTGACCTTGGGCAAGGGGATTGAAATAGCCTAACTTCTCGATAAATTTGCCATCGCGTGGACTGCGTTTGTCCGCCGCAACAACTCGATAAAACGGCCGCTTGTTTGCCCCACCGCGGGCTAATCGAATGACTACCATGAAAAATCCTCTAATAAAAATGAGTGTCTATTGATTAAAAGAAGGCGATTATACGAGAAAAGAATCGGAATAGGAAGGGGTAAGCGCCGCCACAAAATACGAGGGTATTTTGTGGCTATGGTGGGTATTGATTTTTGGAAACTAGTCACCACCGTTTCATCCAATCTACATTCAAAGTTGGCTTTTCCCCTAGATTTAAAATTTTGGTGAAGGGTTACGATTTTTTTAACAGGTATGGGCAGTCGTATGTATGGGAACTTTTGTTAACAAGGAAGACGTTTCTGACGTTTCTGCGGACCTAGTGGCAGGGGGAGCAAAAAGTGATGATAGTTTACCCAGTTGTTTTGTGATGACAGTTGCTTCGCCGGTATACCAAGTGGACTTGAAAAATCTAGGAAGCATGGTGCATAAAGACAGAGCTCCAACAACCATAGTTGCTAATACTCGGACAATTTTTTTGCCGAGAGAGTGCTGATGATTTTTTTCAAAGGCTGTTAGTTTTTTAGCGAATATGCTTTGTGCATCATCCTGCGGTGTTGTCGCCATGAGATTGATGGCCGCATCCACTAACTCGATATAACTGTTTATTTTGTTAGCATTCGATGTTTGTGCTGCCAATTGCCGAAAAAGTGAGTTTATTTGGTTGATAAAGTCATTTGTGGAAATTTCATTGAGTGATGGATTCGGGTTGTCGGGTTGAAATACAAGAAGCCCTACTTTTTCTGCATGTTGTGTTTTTAAGGCATCTGCTCTTGTTGATAATGTCTGGCGAAGTGTTTCTAATGATGTGGGCTTGCTTACTGGCTCACTTGATGTTTGGGGGGACTCATCAGGGATATAAGTAGCGGTGTTAACTGACGATCTTGTTCTTGTAAGCTCACTCCCTGCTTCGGTATCAGCAGTAGATGATCGAGACGTATCAGAAATTTCAACTGACATAATTTAAACTACCTTTACTTTTTTCATACGGGGGCTAAACAGTCTATTTTTTTTTAAAAAAAAATGCAACAAAATGTTAACGAAAGATTAACAACTCTTTGAATTTGCTCAATTAATATTTGTCAGTTGGGGAGGGGGTAGGGGGTGTTCCCTACCCAAATATTATTCAAAATCTTTCGGTAGCATGTTGGGTGGGAGATTGCCGGGTAGGCTACGCATCATGTTTTTCATCTTGCCGGGCTTGAATTTTTTCATCATTTTTTGCATTTGTTTGTATTGCTTGAGTAAGCGGTTGACGTCGGCTGGTTCGGTGCCGGAGCCTTTGGCGATGCGACGTTTGCGAGAGCCGCTGATGATGTCTGGGAAGGCGCGCTCGTGTAGAGTCATGGAGTCGATGACGGCAATAATTTTTTTCACCATTTTGTCATCGAGCATGGCTGAGATGTGTTTGGGCATGCCGCCCATTCCCATCCCGGGCATTTTGTTAAGTAAACCGCCCATGCCACCCATTTGATTCATTTGCTGCAATTGATCGCGAAAATCGGATAAATCAAATCCTTGGCCTTTGCGAATTTTTTTGGCGAGCTTTTCTGATTTCTGTTTATCGAGTTTGCGTTCGGCTTGTTCGACCAAGGTGACGATATCGCCCATGCCTAAAATACGTGAGACCACGCGATCAGGGTGAAACGCTTCCAAACCATCGATTTTTTCACCAGTTCCCAAAAATTTGATCGGTTTACCCGTGAGGTATTTAACCGACAATGCCGCGCCACCACGGGCATCACCATCCACTTTGGTAAGGATGACCCCCGTTAAGGGTAGGGTATCGTTGAATGCTTGCGCAGTGTTGGCGGCGTCTTGACCGGTCATGCTGTCAACGATGAATAGGGTTTCCGCCGGATTGACAGCTTGATGTAATTGTTTGATTTCATCCATCATCGCTTCGTCAATGTGTAAGCGACCGGCGGTGTCGATGATGACCACATCCGTATGTTGACGTCGGGCAGCGTCTATGGCTTGTTGCGCAATGGCAACAGGGGATTGATCGGTTTGACTGGGGTAAAATGTGGCTTGAATGTCAGTGGCCAATTTGCGCAATTGCTCAATGGCCGCTGGGCGATAAATATCCGTACTAGTAACCATCACTGATTTTTTATCTTGCTGCAATAAATGTGCCAGTTTGGCAACGGTGGTGGTTTTCCCCGCGCCTTGTAAACCGGCCATTAAGATCACCGTTGGTGGTTCGCCGGCTAAATTCAAAGGTTCACACGTTTGGCCCATGAGTTGAATCAATTCATCGTTGACAATTTTGATCAACGCTTGGCCTGGGTTGATTTTACTCATTACATCGCGGCCAAGGGCGGCTTGTTTAATGTCTTCGATCAGTGATTTGACCACCGGTAACGCTACGTCGGCTTCCAGCAGACTCATGCGAATTTCGCGCAGACTGGCTTGGATATTTTCTTCGGTGAGTTTGGCATGCCCTTTGAGTTTTTGGGTGATGCGGGTCAGTCGATCGCTTAAATTAGCAAACATGTACAAGAACCTCGAATTTAAAGTGGCGGGCATTATACCAAATAAATGGTAGCTATGTAGCTTATCCTGGTTACAATGACAGGTTGTGTTGATGACAATATCAAAATAGTAAGCATGATACGATTGGCAAAGAATAATAAATCAGTAAATAAGGGTCGATTATGTTGATAGCGTTAAGTCAATTGATAGCCATCGGGTTGTATAGTTGGTTGATTGTTCGCAGTAGCGGTGTGTTGTTGGGCAAATGGTCGACGTGTGGGCGTCGTCAGCAGGGAATTTTGTTACTGGCCGTACTAAGTCATTGGTTGGTGATCGGGTTGGCATTGGTTTACGGTCACGTGTCGGTGGAGGGGTATGATGCCATCAGTTTGTTTGTGATCGTTACTGGATTGGTGACGTTGGCTATTTTACTGTTGTCGCAATGGCAATGGTTGTCGATTGTAGCACCCCTGGCGGCATTATTAGCGGTGATTGCTTTGAGTTTGATTGGCTGGCCGCAGATGCAATTTGACCATTATTATTTAGCAACCAAAGAATTACTGCATGTGTTTTTATCGGTATTGACGGCCGTGGTGTTGCTGCTGACAGCCTGGCAATCGTTGGTGGTGTTTGGGCAAGAGTTGGGTCTGCGGTATAAATGGCAATTGGCATGGTTGCATCGGTTACCACCGTTGCAAGCGACTGAGCAGCAATTGTTTGGGTTGATCGTAATTTGCTTTATTTGTTTAACCGGCATGTTGTGGTCCAGTCTGTGGTTGTTTATTCCTTGGGAAACGACGGCATTGTTGTACAAAACGGTGCTTACTGTTATGGCGTGGGCTATTTTTGCCGGTTTGCTGATTGGGCGCTATTGGTTTGGTTGGCGTGGACAGCAAGCCATTCGGTGGACGTTGGGTGGCGTCGGATTGGTCTTGATATTGTTCTTAGTGTCGTATTGGGGAGGCGTTTGACATTGGATTGGTTGTCTACCGGGTTATTGATTGTTTACTTAATTATTTTGATTGGTTTGTCCGCGTTTTTTTCAGGTTCGGAAATCGGCATGATGTCGCTCAATCGGTATCGGTTACGACATTTGGTTCAACAAAAAAAGCGCAGTGCAATTCGAGTTCAACAATTGTTGGCAAAACCAGAACGTTTGTTGGGCGTGATTTTAATTGGCAATACGTTTGCCAATATTTTAGCGGCGGCG
>WLWR01000043.1 GCA_012103495.1 Legionellales bacterium | reverse complement strand
AAAGGATACGCATTAAATGCTTATAATCATCCGAAAAATCACGCCCTTCTTGAATCAAGTCTTTAATTTTTCGACAAGCATGAATAACCGTCGTATGATCTCGCCCACCAAATGCATCACCAATTTCCGGCAAACTGTGACTGGTCAATTCTTTAGCCAGCGCCATCGCAAGTTGACGTGGTCTGGCCACTGACCGTGTGCGACGCTTGGATAAAATATCCGCCACTTTGATTTTGTAATACTCAGCGACAGTGCGGATGATATTGTCCACCGTGACCAATTTATCGTGTGACGCTAATAAATCACGCAACGCCTCTTGAATAAGATCCATGGTAATGGGTTTGCCGGTAAATTGCGCACTGGCTAAAATACGGCGCAACGCACCCTCCAACTCACGCACGTTTGAGCGAATGCGCTTGGCAAGGAAAAACGCTACTTCACTGGGTATATCCATGCCCAATTGCTCGGCTTTGGTCATTAAAATCGCCACGCGTGTTTCCAATTCGGGAGGCTCCACGGCAACGGTTAATCCCCAACCAAACCGTGATTTTAATCGTTCCTCAACCCCATCGATTTCTTTAGGAAAACGATCGCTGGTTAAAATCACTTGCTGCTGACCTTCCAGCAACGCATTGAACGTATGAAAAAATTCTTCCTGCGAACGCTCTTTGCCGGCAAAAAACTGAATATCATCCAGCAACAACACATCGAGAGAACGATAAAACCGCTTAAATTCGTTAATTTTATTCATTTGCAGCGCTTTGACCATATCGGCCACAAAACGCTCGGAATGTAAATAAAGCACTTTGGCTCTCGGATTACGCCGCAGTAATTCATTTCCGACCGCATGCATTAAATGCGTTTTACCCAATCCAACACCACCATAAATGTACAGTGGGTTATACGCTTCCCCTGGATTTTCCGCCACTTGCCAAGCCGCTGCGCGTGCCAGTTGGTTGGAATTCCCTTCAACAAATTGTTTAAAAGTGAAATTTTTATTTAAACAGGATATTTTATTAACTTGTGCGAGCACCTCTGGTGTCAAGGGGGTCGCTTCACCGTCATTAATAGAGCCCCAAGTATCCAATGCGGTTGAAAAATCAGCAACTACCAGCACCACTTTACGAATACTGCCACCGCTTAACTCATCGACCAACTGCTTGATTCGTGTGCAAAAATCTTGCTCGACCCGTTCTTTAACAAATCGATTGGGAGCAAATAATTTTAATTCTTCACCACGGACCTTGGCATGCAAAGGCAACAGCCACATGGAATAGAGTTGCTCATCATCCAGCTCGACTTTTATTTTTTCTAAACAATGCTGCCAGACAAGCGTAGGCTCCACAACGGCTCCTGTGTACGAGGTCAAAAAAGGGAACCGCCAATTATAGCGAAAGTTACTGAGTCAATAAAGGGAAAAATAAGCAATAGCCTGTGGATAACCCGTGGAAATCTTGCGGATAACCTGTGGAAATCTTGTGGATAACTAGGCAAGTTATCCACAAATGCAACTCTTATAAAGTTATCCACAAATAATCCACAGGGTCATCCCCAAGTTATCCACAGGGTTATCCTTTTTATAAGCTGTTGATAAAAAACAATAAAAGGAGGTTATCCACAGGAAAACGGCTCAGTAATAATAACAATAATACTATTAACTTAATACTATTTATTATTATTATTATTTGGTTAAAATAATTTTTTAAAACCGGATCCTCTCTGTGATGCTCTTCATTCAACATTGTTAGATTTGGCAAGATTTCTAGGACCGTCTTGACAAAAGGTTTTACTAAAATGGAAGTTTTTCTCATGGTTCTTAACTTTAAACTGTGCAAAGAATTAGAATGTGCATTTCTCAAATCTTAATTTTTCCTTAAGGTTTGTCTGCTATGTTGACACCCTTCGTCTGTTATCCTGCCACAGGAAGTGGTGGATGCGTTCGAAGAATACATTTGGATCGTTTATGGATAATAATAGATAAATTGAATTTCTTGATATGGAGTATTTACAATGTTACCTCGTAAAAGTTCTGAAACTGATATTCTTGTCTCCCAGGGTGGTGCTCAAAATTCTGTTTTTACTAAAGTACCTTCACTTTCTGATGATGACACAGAAAAAGTACCTTCACGTTCTGATTCTGATGATGACACAAAAGAAGATTACTCTAATATGACACTTCCTCCTGAGCTAGTAAGAGCAACATCAAGTAGCCTAAGCGACAGCAATGCTTTCCCTACTAAGGTAGCTCAACAATCTAAATTGATGATAGGGGATGAGATACATCAAAGTCCATCGACAAAAGGTGGTGTAAAAGGGTTCCAATCCCAACCAACAGCAGAATTTTCCCCTTCACAAACAAGTTCGTCGTGTTCCGACCAACACAAATTATCTTCCATGTTAACTTCAAAAAAAGTGCTGGCAGGTTTTTTAATCTTAGCGGTGGGTGGTTTGACGGTTGCTTTGCTTGGAATCCCTCAAATTATTGCGCTTCCGCTGGCTGCAATCATCGGTATTGGAGCTGCGAGTGGTGTTCTTGGCGGATATAGTACCTATAGACTTTTTAAAGGGAGCAATCCTCAAAGTGAACCGCTGCTTGCAAAGGATGGCGATTCAAATCAGCATGGTTATGATGCTGCAGACGGAACACAAAGTCGTATGGATGTTGGAAAATCATCAACAGTAACCGTATAATACGTAGCACAGTAAAAAAACTTATTACCCTAGCCCTCGTTCTTTTCAAAAACGAGGGCTTTTTACTACAAACTCTCCATCTTTCTCCGCCGTGCTTGACAAGCCCGGTTGCCTTCACTAACATGGCGATCTTTTTTGGCTGTTGGAGGGGAGACTCCCGATGAAACGCACTTTTCAACCCAGTAACTTGAAACGCAAACGTGACCATGGTTTTCGCAAACGCATGGCGACTAAAAATGGGCGTAACGTCATCAAACGTCGTCGCGCAAAAGGACGTAAACGATTGTCTGCTTGATGGTGTCTAAGACGCCAGGTCCTCAGTCATTTCCAAAACAGAATCGATTGTTAAAAGCCGCCCAATTCCAGCAAGTTTTTCGTCAGGGGCGGCGATTGAATACGCCTCAATTCATTGTGTTCAATAAATTGAATGAGCAACCTTATTCACGAATCGGGCTTGCTATTAGTAAAAAAAGCATCAAAACAGCCGTGGGTCGCAATCGTGTCAAACGCTTGATTCGAGAGGGCTTTCGTCACTACGCATGGCAACGTGGCCTGGATTTGATTTTGATTGCCAAGCCTTCGGTGGCAACCTTGACCAATGATCAATTAACAAAACAACTCGATGCCTTATGGCCCCGGTTAGAAAAAATAACGGGTTAACCGGCGCTTTGATTGGCTTGATCAAAGCGTATCAATATGGGCTCAGACCGTTTGTCGGCAGTCATTGCCGATTTTACCCAACCTGCTCAAGTTACGCGGTTGAAGCACTGCAACAACATGGGGTGTGCAAAGGACTTTGGTTTATTTGCCAACGTTTGCTAAGATGTCACCCCTGGTGCGCGGGTGGCATCGATCCTGTGCCACCGATCAAAGATCATAGAGAGAAAAAAAGTGACAGACTTTAAACGATTTTTTTTATATGCGGCGGTGGTTGCCGTGGTATTTATGTTATGGAATAGTTGGCAACATGAGCGCAGTTTACAACAACCAACAACCCGGACAGTGACCACAACGATAGGAGCTTCAGCATCGCCAACCAGCCTGGCACAAACATCTTCAACGCAAACCGGCGATTTTGTTCCTAGCCTCGCACCGCCACCCCAAACTGATTCAACGGCCGCTGCGGTGAGTCATGACAGTGTCACGGCAAGCTCACCGTCTCAACAATTGATTACCGTAACCACCGATGTGTTTGAAGTTACGATTGACAAACAAGGTGGCTCGATTGTTAAGGTGGCGCTGTTGGATTATTTACAAGAAGCTCATGATCAACAAACGCCATTCGTTTTACTCAATGATCAACCGACAACCCGTTATGTGGCACAAAGCGGTTTAATCATCCCGGGTGATGATTCCGCTGAACCGCGTTTATTTCACAGTCGGCAAAATCAATATCAACTTCAAGCCAATGATCAAGTATTGGAAGTGATGCTAACCAGTGAGCAACAAGGAATTCAGGTCCAAAAAATTTATACTTTCAAACCGGGCGATTATCTCATTCAATTAACCTATCAAATTGCCAATGCCCGCAACCAACCGTGGCGTGGTAGTCTATACACCCAATTGACTCGTACCGAGCCGCAGGAGAAAAGTTCAGGATTTTTAACCATTGCTTCTTTTAGTGGAGCGTCGCTTTCGAATCCAGATGAAAAAATGTATCAAAAGATCAGTTTTAAAAAACTGCGATCGCAAAATGTAAACCAAGTGGTCACCGGTGGTTGGGCGGCGATGCAACAGCATTATTTCTTAAGTGCCTTCATCCCCCCAGAGTCACAAATCAGCCAATATTATTCAAATCACAATGCGCAAAATGGTGAGTACACAATTGGCTTGGTCGGCCCTGAAGTTCAGATTGCTCCAGGACAACAACAAACGTTGCGGTCATCGTTGTTTGTCGGTCCGGAAATTACCCCCTTGTTAAAAGACATTGCCCCCGGTTTGGATTTAACCGTGGACTACGGTTGGTTATGGCCAATCTCTGTGTTTCTCATGTGGTTGATGCGACAAGTCCATTACGTGGTGGGTAACTGGGGATGGTCTATCATCATCGTCACTGGTTTGATCAAGCTCGCTTTTTATTATCCATCGGCCAAAAGTTACCGGTCAATGGCCCACATGCGAGAATTACAACCTCGCATGAAAATGCTCAAAGAACGTTATGCGGATGACAAAGCGAAATTTAGTCAAGCAATGATGGAGTTGTATCGCAAAGAAAAAGTCAATCCGTTGGGTGGATGTTTACCGATCTTGATTCAATTACCGGTGTTTATTGCTTTGTATTGGGTCTTGTTAGAAAGTGTTGAATTTAGACATGCGCCGTTTATGTTTTGGATTCAAGATTTATCTGCTAAAGATCCTTATTTCATCTTGCCAGTGTTGATGGGAATTTCCATGTTCATTCAACAGAAATTAAACCCACCACCACCGGATCCGATGCAAGAAAAAATTCTCTTGTTTTTGCCGATTGCGTTGACCTTTTTGTTTGTTCAATTTCCTGCTGGATTGGTGTTGTATTGGACGGTTAATAATGTTTTATCGATTGCCCAACAATGGTATGTGATGCAACGGTTTAAACAACACAAAGAAAACACTGAAAAAAAGCTAAAAATTAAAAAAACCAATTAATGATCGCCGACGTCGAAACCATTGTTGCCCAAGCTACGCCACCAGGGCGCGGTGGGGTCGGCGTCATTCGAGTATCCGGTCCGAAAACCACCGTCATTGCCGGTACTTTACTAGGGGCATTGCCCAAGCCACGTCAAGCAACCTATGCATCGTTTTTGGACGCGCACCAACAGGTGATTGATTTGGGTCTTGCTTTGTATTTTCCCGCACCTCATTCGTTTACTGGGGAAGACGTGTTGGAATTACACGGGCATGGTAGCCCGGTTGTCATGCAAACATTAATTCATCGTGTTACAACCTTGGGGGCACGCTTAGCCAAACCGGGTGAGTTTTCCGAACGTGCTTTTTTAAATCAAAAAATTGATTTGACTCAAGCCGAGGCGATTGCTGATTTGATTGACAGTGCTTCACAGCAAGCGGCACGCTGCGCTATCCGTTCCTTACAAGGGGAGTTTTCCAAAAAAATTCACCAATTGGTGGATGCGTTAATCCAATTACGCATGTTTGTGGAAGCGGCCATCGATTTTCCAGATGAAGAGGTGGACTTTCTAACCGATGCCAACATAGGCATTCAAATACAAACACTCACGGAACAAGTTGAGTGCATTCAAACTCAAGCCACGCAAGGCAGTGTATTAAGAGATGGTTTGCACATCGTCTTGGCCGGTCAACCCAATGCTGGCAAATCAACATTGTTGAATCGATTGGCTGGTTATGAAGCGGCGATTGTCACTGACATTCCTGGCACCACCCGTGACATCATGCGTGAACAATTGCTGATCGATGGCATTCCCATCCATTTGTTTGATACCGCTGGGTTGCGTGACAGTACGGATGTGATTGAACAAGAGGGAATCAAACGAGCAACCGCCGCCATCCAAAACGCCGATGCCGTGTTGCTGGTGATCGACAGCACACAGTGGTTTGCCAATCCCAGCCGTGAACAATTGACTCAATGGTTAGGTTTTTTACCCGACACTCAACAGGTGACTTTGATTTTAAATAAAATTGATTTAACATCCCAGCCACCGGGTTTGCACGTCATATATGATCATCCTAGCATTGCATTATCGGCAAAAACCGGAGTGGGGATGGATGCTTTGCGTCAGTGGTTTTGTGATTTGGCCGGTGTGCATCAACCGCAGGAAACTTTATTCATGGCGCGCAAACGGCATTTAACCGCTTTGCAACAAGCGCACACGCATTTGCAGCAAGCGCAACAACAATTGGCGCAAGGTGAGTTATTGGCGGAAGAGTGTCGCTTAGCACAGCAAGCGTTAAGCGAAATCACCGGAGAATTTACCTCCGATGATTTGTTAGGCAAGATTTTTTCAAATTTTTGTATTGGTAAATAAAGAGAATTCCATGTTCAAAATTAAAATCCTCAACAACATTGCAAAAGTTGGGTTACAACAATTTCCACGCGATCAATTTGAATTGGCGCAGCAAATAGAAAATCCTCACGCGATTATCGTGCGTTCGCATGCGATGCATTCGATGAATTTTCCAGAAAGTTTATTGGCGGTTGCGCGTGCCGGTGCTGGGGTGAATAATATTCCGGTAGAGGCGCTTACCCATTTGGGTGTTCCGGTGTTCAATACCCCGGGGGCCAATGCCAACGCGGTCAAAGAATTGGTCATCGCTGCTTTATTGATTGCTTATCGCAACATTGCGCCGGCGTTAAGCTACGTGCAGAGTTTGGCGACACAACAAGAAAATCAACTTCAAGAAAAAGTAGAAGCACAGAAAAAACAATTTACTGGCCAAGAATTGCCGGGTAAAAAGTTAGCGGTAATTGGTTTGGGAGCGATTGGGGTTGAAGTTGCCAATGCCTGTGCCGAACTGGGAATGAATGTGGCTGGATTTGATCCGGCTGTCACAGTGGCGCGCGCTTGGCAACTGTCCTCTAAAGTAACACAAGCACAAAGTTTGGAAGCAGCATTGGCCAATGCCGATGTGATCAGCATCCATGTCCCTTACAATCAGCATACCCATCATTTGATCAATACCAGTTGCATTATGCAATTCAAACCCAACGCGATGTTGTTAAATTTTTCGCGGGCCAATGTCGTGGACAGTCAAGCGGTATTGCAAGGATTGGCGGATCAAAATTTAAAACAATACGTGTGTGATTTTCCAATGAAAGCTTTCATCGAACACCCACAGATTATTTGTTTACCACACCTTGGTGCATCGACTCAACAAGCCGAAGAAAATTGCGCCAGCATGGCGGCGCAAAAGCTCAAACAATTTTTGATCCATGGGAATATTGAAAATTCTGTCAATTATCCAACGGTTCAAATGCCGCGCAAAACCGAAGGCCAGCGCTTAACCATTGCTAATGCCAACATCCCCAATATGGTCGGCCAAATTTCGGCTCAACTGGCGACCGAGCAGTTAAATATTCTGGATATGATCAATCAATCCCGAGGCGAGGTTGCCTACACCATCGTCGATGTTGCTGGTCATATTTCTCAACCTATTATTGATAGCCTACGCGCTATCGACGGTATCTTAAAGGTACGAGTAATTTCATAAAAATGATCAAACCAGTTCAATCCCTTGTTTAGTACCAACGATGATTTTGTCGGCTGGTCGTAGGGCAAACAAACCATTGGTGATCACCCCTGGAATTTGATTGATTTGTTGTTCTAATTGTTCAGGCTGGTAAATTTGCAAATGATGCACGTCCAAAATGATATTGCCATAATCGCTAACAAATCCTTCGCGATATTCTGGACTGCCACCCAGTTTGACTAATTCCCGAGCGACAAAACTACGCGCCATGGGCAAGACTTCCACTGGCAAGGGAAACGTGCCCAATTTACTGACTTGTTTGTGGCTGTCGATCAAACAGAGAAAAGTCTTTGCGCTGGCGGCTAAAATTTTTTCTCCAGTCAGTGCACCACCACCGCCTTTGATCAATTGTTTGTGGTGATTGGCTTCGTCGGCGCCATCGATGTAAATGGACAGTGAGCCGATGTCATTTAATGTTACTACGGGGATGCCAATTTGGGTCAGGCGTTGTGCGGTTGCCTTGGAACTGGCGACGGCTGCATCAATTTGATGTTTTACCAATGCCAACGCATCAATAAAATAGTTCACCGTGGAACCGGTACCGACACCAATCACTCGATGTTGTTCAAGATAACGCACCGCAGCTTGCGCCGCTAATTGTTTTTGTTGATCGCGGGGATTCACGATTATCCTCGACAGGTTGTGGTGGTTGAAAGAGGAAGCGATGATGTCATAAAAAAAGGCGTGCCGCAAACCGCGCCACACGCCAGCATTACAAGCCCTCTTCCGTGAGGGAAACAAGAATGCCCATTGAGTGTAGCCTAACTGCCGATAGGATACAAAAATTATGGAAACAACGTTTGATATTCCTCATATCCGGCATCGTTCAATTGATCGGCGGGAATGAAGCGCAGGGCTGCCGAATTAATGCAGTAGCGTTTGCCGGTGGGGAAAGGGCCGTCGTCGAAGACATGTCCCAAGTGGGAATCGGCATGCTTGGAGCGTACCTCAGTGCGTGGTGTAGCCAACAAGTGATCGGTTTTATACACTAAGTTTTGCTCAACCAGCGGGCGAGAAAAACTTGGCCAACCGGTGCCGGAGTCGAATTTATCTTGTGAACTAAATAAGACTTCCCCCGAAACAATATCCACATAAATCCCTGGTTCCTTGTGATCCCAATATAAATTTTGAAACGGTTTCTCGGTTTCATTTTGTTGCGTGATGCGATATTGCTCAGGGGTTAATTGATCAAGCGGGGTTTGCGTCATGTGAACGTCTCCTGATGTCTGTGAAATGCTTCATCATACACCCATCGCAGCGTCAGATACGAGGAGCGAGTCAACCTGTGATAAATTGTTTACCCAAGAGACGCAAAACATGGCCAAATTAAAGGCATCTTGCAAAAACAAAAAGCTCAGTGTATATTATTTGTCTCTAATTTTATCGAATACTCAATAAAAATTGAAAAGGAGTTTTGCCGCTATGTCTCTCTATATCCCCGACCAAGCAATGATAAAAGTTATTTCTTATTCTGATGGCGAATCAACGATAAGAGTCAGCTCATTTTTTTCTTCACCGAAATCAAGCACCCTGAATCGAAATAAATTCAGCAGCGTTTTGTCTGATATTTGATCCTTAATTGCTATTGACCGATTACTACCATGCTTCACCAAAATTAAAAACAATAAATCTAAACAGGAGTTTTATCTCATGTCTAACAGACATTTACCAACCACAAATAGAACAGCATATTCTGATAACGATACCGCCGAACTTGAGCAAGAATTTGCCGAGGTTAAACCATTCTTCGATGAACTTAACAGAATTGGCATGGAGTGGGCGGAGGCGGATCCTCATGGCATTGTTGATTTGCCGAATCGATTAAAAGGCCCGCTGGCCGATGATCCGACTCTGGCTATGTTGGCGCTGTTGTTGAGAATACAACAAGATGAAAACATGCTGTTCGTTGGAGTTCATTACATGAAGGATCAAGCGACGACGCTGTATAATTTGGAAGCCAACGACTGTATCAGCCGTTTAATTGATCAAGAGCAGCAGGGTCAAGAAGAACGATTGAGAAAAGCGCTGAACATACTCAGACATCTTGATCAATGGCTTGATGATGTCAGGCCATATTTTGAAGTGTTTGAGGAAAGAAGGATAAAAACCTTTAAGCATGAGGGAAAATGGATACAAGGCTTTAAGCATACGGAAATGATTAGACATTATTTTCCTTTGGATCCGTGGGATCAAAATTTTGCAACCTTTCAAGCCATCGGTGCATTGCGCGATTCAATTGTAGAAGCTGTGAGTCCAGGGCTCGATCCAGTGCCAACGGATAGGAGTACAACACCAGAA
>WLWR01000042.1 GCA_012103495.1 Legionellales bacterium | reverse complement strand
GCAAGCGTTACCCAATGGTCATCTGGCATCGATCAGCGGACGTTATTATGCCATGGATCGTGATCATCGTTGGGATCGCATTCACCAAGCTTACCAATTGTATACCGCTGGCAAGGCTCCTTTTCACAGCGATGATCCATTGACCGGTTTGGCCACGGCATATGAGCGCGATGAAACCGATGAATTCATCCAACCGACTATCACCAGTTCCGCGTTTCAGCCGGTCACAGCAGAAGATCTTGTCGTGTTTATGAATTTTCGTTCCGATCGAGCCCGTCAATTAACGCAAGCTTTCACAGCACCAACTTTTGAACCTTTCACCCGTCCATTTATTACGAAACATTTTGTCACCCTCACCGAGTATGCGCCAAACTTGAAAACACAAATAGCCTTCCCACCACAACCATTACACAATACCTTTGGCGAATGTATCGCCAACCATCATTTAACCCAATTGCGCATTGCTGAAACTGAAAAATACGCGCACGTTACTTTTTTCTTTAATGGCGGTCGAGAAGATGAATTTACCGGCGAGCACCGTATTTTAATCAATTCCCCTGCAGTAGCTACTTATGATCTACAACCAGAAATGGCAGCCCCCGTCGTGACTGATCGCCTGATTGCGGCAATGAACAGTGATCAATACGATGCAATCATTTGTAATTTAGCCAATGCCGACATGGTGGGCCACACAGGCAACTTCACCGCTACCATTCAAGCCATTGAATGTTTAGATCAATGTTTGCAGAAGATTCATCAGGCAGCTCAAGCGCAGGGATATCACTTACTCATCACGGCGGATCATGGCAACGCCGAACGAATGTTTGATCCACAAACGGGGCAAGCACATACCGCACATACTGTGGAACCGGTACCTTTACTTTACCTAGGCGATGCAGCATTCTCATTTATTGAAGGAGGGAGTTTGATCGACATCGCGCCAACGCTATTAACCTTATTAGGGTTAACCATCCCCGATGTGATGCAAGGGAAGGCACTGATTGAGTCATGAATTGGATCGTATTATTCTTTTATTGCGTGCTTGGCTTGATTGGTTTGAATTCTTTCACCTCCGCCAATGCCAATACTCAAGAACAGCAATTAAAAGCGGTTCATCACAAAATTAAAAATCTGGAAAATGACTTAACCAAAGCCAAAAATAAACAGAAAACGTTAGAACATGAATTGAAACAAACAGAGACTCAAATCAGTCGCATTACCAAAGCCATCCGTCAAGTAGAACAAGAGCACCTTCAAACACAAACAGAATTGTCACAATTACGTAACCACCGCAAACAATCGCAAAGCATCTTGCGTCAACAACAATTAAAATTAGGCCAAGAACTCAATGCTTACTATCAATTAGGCCAACACAACCATTTGAAATTATTACTCGATCAAACCAATGTACAACATATCAATCGACTGGCGACTTATGTAACTTATTTAAATAAACAACGACAACAAATTATTGACGCCACCCGCCACACGCTACAGGATTTGCACCAAACCGAACAAGCCATTGAGCAGCGGGAATCACAATTGTCAATCTTGAAATCAACGCATCGACAAGAACAACTTGCCCTACAAACCAACCAAGCTTATCGCCAACAAGTTCTCACTAAACTCAATCAGGAAATCGCAGCACACAACCAACAATTAGTAACGCTAAAACAAGATCAACAAGCGTTGAAAAAAGTCATTGACCGCTTGCAAAAGCAACGCCAGATAGCTGCAAAAAAACCCTTTTCCAGTATGAAGAAACAATTGAAATGGCCAGTCAAAGGTAAAATAACACAAAAATTTGGTGTGCCCATTCAACAAAATAGTTTAAAATCCACCGGTGTCTTCATCAGTACAGGACAAAATAAACCAATCAATGCCATCCATTCTGGTGAAGTTGTGTTTGCAGATTGGTTACGCGGTTATGGATTGCTAATTATCGTCGACCACGGTGATGGTTACATGTCATTATATGGTCATAATCAGGTTTTATTTAAGAACAAAGGGGATAAAGTCACCCTGGGAGAAAACCTCGCCAGCAGCGGAAATAGCGGCGGAAAGGTAGAAAACGGGCTATACTTTGAAATAAGACATCATGGAAAACCGATTAACCCTGAGCAATGGTGTGTTTAGCATGCAAAATGCGTTGCATAAGTTTTTTTCTTTTATATTAGGATCTCTTATTTTATGGCCTGTCATCGGATTTACCGATCCAGCTCCCGAAACAGAATCAGAGTCAGAATCAACTCCTCAACAGCTGTCCATCGAAGATGTACAGCGTTTCTCCAATGCGATTAATCAAATCAAACAATACTATGTCAACTCCATTGGAGATGAACAATTATTCGACGATGCCATTCGCGGCATGTTAGAAGGATTGGATCCCCATTCCGCTTATTTAGATGAAGAAGATTTTGCTGATTTACAAGCAGCCACCAGCGGTGAATTCGGTGGCTTGGGCATTGAAGTCACGATGGAAAATGGCTTGATCAAAGTCATTACCCCTATCGATGAAACTCCCGCACAAAAAGCTGGAATCAAATCCGGTGATTACATCATTCGCTTGAATGAAACACCGGTCAAAGGCATGACATTGCGCGATGCAGTCACCAAAATGCGTGGGAAAAAAGGCTCTACCATTGACTTAACCATCATCCGTCCGGGTGAAACCGAACCACGTCATATCACACTTGAACGCGACGTTATTCAAGTCAAAAGTATCAACCGTCAACTGTATCAAAACAAATACGGTTACATTCGTATCACTCATTTTCAAGCATTAACCACTCAAGATTTACTCACGGCCATTGCTCAATTAAAACAACAAGCCAATGGCAAATTATCAGGATTGATTTTAGATTTACGCAACAATCCTGGTGGTTTATTAGACTCTGCCATTGCCGTATCCGATGCGTTTATTCACAACGATCAAACCGGTGATGAAGAATTGATTGTATACACTGAAGGCCGGATCCCCGGCTCCAAATTCACCGTCGCCGCCAGTCCCGGTGACATCTTGGATGGCGCACCCATTGTCGTATTGATCAATGAAGGTTCTGCTTCTGGTTCTGAAATTGTCGCAGGCGCCTTACGTGACAACAATCGCGCTATCTTAGTGGGAACAAAAAGTTTTGGCAAAGGCTCGGTGCAAACCGTCATTCCCTTGGATGAGAACCACGGCATTAAATTAACCACCGCCATGTATTTCACCCCTTCTGGCGATTCCATCCAAGCCAAAGGCATTGTGCCTGATATTTTAATCGAAAATTTAACCGTGCCCGAACAAGCACAAAAAGATACGGTTGATCTCATCGAAGAAGCGGATCTCACCGGCCACTTGGAAGTTGAATCCTCCGACCTCACCACACAAACAAATGCAACAACTCTTAAAGACGAATCAGACAATCCCAATCTGTTACACACCGATTATCAACTGTACCAAGCACTCAATATTCTCACAGGGCTAGCACTGTCCAGAGACTAAACCAACCGATGTTCACTCAGAGCAAAATCATCCGTTCAGGGTGAAACGAAAGATCACCATGGTTGCTCTAAACGATAGAGTTATAAACGAACCCCTCACGCGAAACACACCACTTCATTTTTTGTTAAGTTTTCCTTAATTTAAAAATGACTACAATAGTAGCCACTTCGTTTAAGCTGGAATTTTCACTAATGCCCGAAACCATATTAAAACAACCGAGTATTTACGAGTACCCCAAAGATATCCATCACTTGCTTCCCCCAAACTCGATAACTCTAGGCGATGCGCATGGTAATACTTGCAAAATACTCTATCTGCTCATCCAGCAAGGCATTTTAACGATGGAAGAAATCGATTATAAAATATTTGTGTGGATTTATTCTAAACGTTCTTATTGGCAACCTATCCCTTCCTCAATCGAGGATGACTTAAATACTGCCGATCTACATAATTTGCAAACCGTTATTGCAGCAATTCAATTAACCCCTGCAGCGGCAGGGATCAAAGTCAGGCTCATTGGCGATGAATTATCCGATCGCGGCAATAACGATTACTTCACCATTTTATTACTCAAACATCTTATCGATCTTGGAATAGATATTGAATTCATGATGTCCAATCACGGTGCTGAATTTCTCTATCACTATTATTTTAAGCGACACTCTAAAACATTCAAATCTTCATTCAACTACTCACAACAGGCGCTCATCCGATTAATCAAAAAGCACCGGGTTACCCAAGATGACATCGACCGATTCATAACCCAATATTACCTCCCTCGCCTTGTTTCAATCTCATACTCTGTTGACCTAAGCACCAAGAGCATAACCCTGTATTCTCACGCACCCATTTCTCTAGCTCTCATTGAAGAGAGCGCAACATTTTTAGCAATCCAATATGACGATACAACCATTCTGGCCTTGTGCCACACGATTGACCAAATCAATCTGGCCGTTAAACAGCAATTAAAAACTTTCATCAAAAATGTCCGGACAAATTTATCCAAGGATTATCCACTATATTTTTTTATTGAAAATCGCGAAGTTTACACTTACCAACATCACTACTCCATCGAAACTGTTTTCGGTCACATAGGTCCTGGAGCTATAAAAGACGAAAAAGAAGATGGGATATTCAATCTGGACAACTATTGTGGGCATCCAGATGCCGAACAACAATATCCCGACACCCTATTCGATGTCAGCATCCACCATTCACAGCAACCTTCTCTTGCTTTAAGAAACCTACAACTCAGGCAAACACTGTCAATTGCCTCACCCGATGCAGAATCATTGGCTCAAGCAGCCGAACAATGGTTGGCTATTTTAACTGATCAAACATTTATCTTTAACACCCTTCCAGGTGGATTGGCATTAAGAGATATGATTCAGTCACTCATGAGACAAATGCTTCGAACATCAAACCAATTCACTGAACAAACCTGTTTGACACATACGCAACAATTACGCGATTTAATGACCCATCTCTGCGCATATCAATCCATTGATTTTTCAACGTCTCCGGTAACCCAACAACGCTTGATAACCTTATTGAACGCGCTACAAGAGACGATGCAATCTCTTGATACTGACACGCAATTGAATTATTTAACAACTCGACTACCCCCTATTATTTGTTACGCACAACTCACATCATTGATGATGGCAACTACGGCTATAGCTACGCATAATACCGTTCAACTGCTATTCACCGCATTACAAGATTTACTACAACAAACTTGGTTACTTCCCGACGGTCAATCTCCTGAACCTCACGCACTGCTCACAATGAGTGATGTACTCACAAATCTCACACAACCGCAACTCGATATAAAATCCGATGCTCCAGTACCAGAAGACACAAAATCTTCGTTAGGAACAAAAGTTTCCAATTTAATTCCACCAAATCTAGTTTCTAATTCTAATTGTCAGGCTTTTATTTCAGCAATAACCGAATACCCACCAGGTCATCTCCCTCCCCTCATCCACACCGCGCTGCAAATCATTCAACAAGCAAAAACTATTTATGGACAATTACCAAACAAACTATATCAACAGATTCTTGAACAAACCATAACGCTTACTAATATGCCAAACTCCCCACGTGCATTACAAACTTATCAATCACTCATCCAACAAATCGATGGTGACACCGTGACCCAACGTTTCAAAAAAGGGATCTTCATATTCATGGGATTTTTTGCAGCCACCGTCGGTGTACTTGCGACTCTCTCGTTAACAAGCATTGCCACGCTCCCTATTGGCGGTATGCTCATATTAGCGTTCATCATCTCGATATCCGCGACCGCCATTGCCCAAAAATGGCTCCCTCACTTTCCTGATAGAACTGATCTAGCCAACAACATGAGATTACTGCCTCAGAAAATTCAAGAAATTGATGAGACCCAATCATCAGCAAGTCCCCACCATTAGAACATGACGAGAATATGATAGAGCTGGCTGATCCCCCCCTCAGGCCCTAGGAGGTTGCTTTAAGTCGGTACTTTACTTCATCTTGTCAGTTGAGTATTATTGTCAGTCTGCCGTTTTTTCACCGATGTCCACGCAGACGGCAAATTATGATGCTAAATTTAACGATTAAGAAGTAAAAAGAAGAATCATGATGGCTGAGGATGCTACACAACAATTGAAAGAAATGAACCAATTGGCAGGCAAGTTCATTGCCAATTTTGAATTGGCTTACAGTGAGCTCATCACCAGCCACAATAAGTTACAAGACATCATCGCCGACCATCACAAACATTTCAACAGTCAATTAAGCGATATCCGTGAAGTCACCGAAGAATTGCGCTCGGTACTGACCGAAGCAGGCGCCGCACGTTGGCGTATTGCCGCGGAAAATGCGCTGTGTGAAGGCGAACAACATCGCAAATTGTTGGAAACCACCAGCGAACAACATTTGGGGATGCTGCAAGAATCCAATCAAGAATTACTCAAAGTCGTTAAAAAATCTTTTGACCGTCTCGATCGCGCGGCCAATTTCACCGTGAAAAATATTTCAGACGCCATCGCTTCATTTCACGTACGTGATTTCCAAAACTTAACCGAACGCAGCCATGAAGCCGTTCGTCAAACCAGCATTCAAACCGTCAGACACCTGAAGAAATTATCCAAATGGTTTCATTGGAAAAATTTAGCCCTAGCCAGTGTCATTGCCCTCACCACATCGTTTGTCACCGCCTTCTATTTAAATGATGAATTTCCGTGGGAAAATCGCAAACAAGTCGTCATGCAACGCAATGCTGGCCAAGCACTCATCACCGCTTGGCCTAATTTATCCCAGGCCGAACGTGATCGCATCATGGATTATGCACAACAATCCTCTTCGCTGGCTTAGCATTGTTTACGCATTGAGACTAAATACATTCTGTGTAACAATTCATTTTTTGTTGATCTAAGCGTTATTCAATTTATGTCTTACTCCCAAACACCCGCGTCTGTTCCAGCCGTTTCTTGTGCAAAATTCGATATGAAATTACTAGGTGGTGTTTTCCTTGTAATTGGTATTTGTATCGGTGGCGGCATGTTGGCATTGCCGTTAGTCAATGCACCCGTGGGGTTTGTCAATTCCAGTGTATTTTTATTCTTATGTTGGCTCACCATGACTTTTGGCTCCCTCTTGATTTTGGAAGTCAACTCTTGGTTGAACAAAGAAACCAATATGATTTCAATGGCTGGGAAGACCCTTGGCTGGCCGGGGCAATTGGTCGCCTGGGCCAGCTATCTTTGGTTACTGTACAGTTTATTGTCCGCTTATTTAGCCGGTGGAACTGATATTTTAGCCGGATTATTCGCCTTGCTCGGCCTGCCCATTGCCACCCCGTGGCTGACCGTTGGTTTAACCTTGTTGGTTGCCCTGTTGGTTTACCAAGGTGTGCGCTGGGTCGATTATGTCAATCGTGGTTTAATTTTTGGTAAATTCAGCGCTTACTTTTTATTGTTGATTTTAATCGCACCCTTTTTATCACTCCCTTTGTTAATGACTGATGGTGAAACCATTCAAATTCAATCCGCGTTGATGGTTTTAATCACAGCATTTGGTTTTGCCACCATCGTTCCCAGTTTACATCACTACTTTAATCGTGATACGGACCGAACCCGTCGTGTCATTATCATTGGTTCCTTCATCACCTTAACTTTTTACATCGTCTGGGATTTGATCATCATGGGAGTGATTCCACGTGAAGGCGCTGAAGGATTGTTAACCATTCGTCAAGCCGATGACCAATTGACTCAATTAGCTCAATCGGTGCAATGGAGCTTAGACACCCCTTGGATCACCAAACTATTTCGCTTCTTTTCTTCTGTGTGCATTTTGACATCGTTTTTAGGGGTATCACTGTGTCTGTTTGACTTTCTAGCCGATGGCTTGCAAATGCGTAAAACAGGAACCCATGGATTCCTGTTATTATTAATCACTTTCGTACCAGCGTTGGGATTGGTTATCTTTTTACCCAGTATTTTTATTGAAGCATTGACTTACGCGGGCATTGCTTGTGTTATTTTGCTATTGGTGTTACCAATTATCATGGCTTGGAGTGGTCGCTACGTTACTCGTATCAGCACCGGTGAATATCAAGTCTGGGGTGGAAAACCTTTATTAATCAGCTTAAGCATCGTGGCTGTTATTTTAGTATTATTCGGCATTTTTGAAGTGTTCATAGGATTTTATTAATGAAAAATTTAGTCAAACCTTTTATTGGCTTACGCCCACACCCTGATCACGTCACCCAAGTGATTGCTCCCCCTTACGATGTAGTCGATCGCTTGCAAGCCAAACAATTGGCTCACGACAATCCTTACAGTTTTTTGCACATTAGCAAACCGGAAATTAACTTAGCCGATACCATTGATGAACATGATCCACAAGTTTACGCTTGCGGTGAACAGTGGTTACAACACTTACGTGATGAGGGTATTCTGCTACGCGACTCACAACCAGCTTATTACATTTATCGAATCCTCAGCGGCAGTCATGTGCAAACCGGTGTATTAGGGACTTTATCGGTTGCCGCCTACCGTGATGGGAAAATTGCTAAACATGAATTGACACGCCCAGCCAAAGTCAGCGGTCGAGTTCAATTAACCCAAGCCTTACAAACTCAAATCAGTCCTGTTTTACTCACCTATCGGGATCAAGGCGAATTAGAAACTTGGTTGGCAAATCAAATCCAACAGCAACCTCCACTTTATCAAGTCACCGATTATCAAGACGTCACTCATCAATTGTGGTCCATTGATCAACCACAACAACGTGACGCTTTGGATGTTTTATTACAGCAAATCCCTCAACTGTATATTGCCGACGGTCACCACCGTTGCGCTTGTGCTGATGAAGTTTATCGACAAGATGATCGAGCTACCAACGCCTACTTTCTAGCCGCCATGTTCCCAGCCAGCCAATTGCAAATATTGAGTTATCACCGTCTTATTAATGGTATAGCTTCTTTTGATCCTGCGACTTTTTTACAACAATTGACTGCACAGTTTGGTGTACAACGATTGGATTCACCGCAACCGCCGACTCAAGCCAACTTGCCGATTATGTATTTAGCGGGACATTGGTACCAATTGCAATGTCAATTACCCACCGTTACACAAGACCCGGTAGCCCAACTACCCATCACTTTATTGCATCAGCAAATTATTGAACCACTGCTGGGGATCACCGATCCACGTGTGGATCCACGCATTGATTTTTGTGGTGGTCAACAACCTTTATTGGAGATCGCTCATTTGATCAACCAAGGCAAAGCGCAAATCTTTTTTGGTGTAGCCCCCACTTCCATTGACCAATTACTTTCAGTCGCCGATGCCGGTGCATTGATGCCCCCCAAATCAACTTGGTTTGCACCTAAATTAGTGGATGGTTTTGTCAGCTATGAAACCTTTTCTTAAATGGGCCGGAAATAAATACACTCTTTTAGAGCGGATCAAAGCCGTGTTGCCATCAGGTAACCGGTTGGTGGAACCGTTTACCGGCGCCGGCTCGGTTTTTTTAAATACCCATTACCCAACCTATTTATTGGGTGAAAACAATCGTGAATTATTAAATCTTTATCACCAGCTAATGCATGGGCAAGAACAATTCATTCATTACGCACGGCGTTTTTTTACCCCGGATACCAACCAAGCCGAAGCTTATTATAAATTGCGCGATCGATTTAACAATACTCGCAGTTTGAAATTAAAAGCAGCCTTATTCCTTTATTTAAACCGGCATACTTACAATGGTTTATGTCGATTTAACAGCAGCGGACACTTCAACGCTCCTTTTGGTAAATTTAACCGCATTTATTTCCCGGAAGCTGAAATGCTAAATTTTATCGCTAAGGCATCTCAGGCTGAATTCGTCGAAGCTGATTTTTTAACCACACTTACACAGGTACAACTCGGTGATGTTGTCTACTGCGACCCGCCTTATGTCCCCTGGTCACCAACGGCTGATTTTACTTGCTATAGTGGACAACCTTTTAGTGAGACCGATCAACAAGCGCTTGCAACCAAAGCCGAACAATTAGCCAATCAAGGAATTCCTGTGATTATTTCCAATCACGACACAACCTATACACGTCAACTTTATCAAGCAGCTCAAGTGATTTCGTTTCCCGTCAAACGATTGATTAATTGCAATGGTGAAAACCGTCACAAACCCGTGCAAGAATTGTTAGCGATTTATCAACCATCCTCATAAATATTCACCAGAATTT
>WLWR01000041.1 GCA_012103495.1 Legionellales bacterium | reverse complement strand
AGCCAATCGCGCGTGAACAAGTGCCCCGGCGCACATTGCGCAAGGCTCTAACGTCACATACAAGGTTGTGTGTGGCAATCGATAATTTTGCACCGTTTGCGCCGCTTGACGCAAGGCAATCATTTCAGCATGTGCGGTTGGATCCTGCGCACCGATGGGTTGGTTGTAACCGGTGCCTAAGATTTGATCATCACGTACCAGCACCGCACCCACTGGCACTTCACCACATTGTTGCGCCTGCTCAGCCAATTGCAACGCTTGGCGCATCCAATGTTCATCTTGCGAAATCATTTATTCCCATTCAATCGTCGCCGGAGGTTTGCCAGAAATGTCGTAAACCACCCGAGCTACTTGTGGCACTTCATTCATAATCCGACTGGCAACAGTCGCCAAAAATTCCTGCGGCAACATTGCCCAATGCGCCGTCATAAAATCAATTGTTTCCACCGCCCGCAAGGCAATCACATACGCGTAATGTCGATTATCACCAATCACCCCAACGGATTTAACTGGCAAAAACACCGCAAACGCTTGGCTGACTTGATGATACAAGTCAAATTCATGCAATGCTTGGATAAAAATATAATCCGCTTGTCGCAAAATGCTGACGTATTCCGTCCGCACTTCTCCCAAAATACGCACGCCCAAACCAGGGCCGGGAAACGGATGACGATAGACCATGTCATAAGGCAAGCCCAACGTTAAACCCATTTTCCGCACTTCATCTTTGAACAATTCACGCAATGGCTCAATTAATTTCAAATTCATCCGCTCGGGTAAACCACCCACATTATGATGTGATTTGATCACCGTCGCCTTGCCCGTATGACTGCCAGCCGATTCAATCACATCCGGATAAATAGTTCCCTGTGCCAACCAACGCGCATCGGTCAATCGCTGCGCTTGCTGCTCAAAAATTTCAATAAATGTTTGCCCAATGATTTTGCGTTTGTTTTCCGGATCCGCTTCTCCTGCCAGCGCTGTTAAAAATTGCTGACCAGCCTTCACCAATTCAATATGAACACCAAAATGTTTGCCAAACGTAGCCATCACTTGGTCCACTTCATTGAGCCGCAATAAACCGGTATCCACAAACACGCAAGTCAATTGATCACCGATGGCTTGATGCAATAGCGCAGCAACCACTGCTGAATCCACCCCACCGGACAAACCTAAAATCACTGGATCGGTGCCCACGTGTTGACGCACTTGTTCGATCGCATCTTCAATAATATTGCTGGCTACCCACGCATGACCACAGCCACAAATTTGATGGACAAACTGGCTTAAAATACGCGTACCCTGACGCGTGTGGGTCACTTCTGGATGAAATTGCAATCCATAAAATTGACGAGTTTTATCAGCCATGGCAGCAATCGGCGCATTGTCGGTACGGGCAAGCACGGCAAACCCCGGTGGCGTAGCAATCACATGATCCCCGTGACTCATCCATACATCCAACAAGGGTTGACCACTTTGGTGACTGTGATCTTCAATCCCTTGCAACAACGGTGTTTCTTCCACCACGTGAATTTGGGCATACCCAAATTCACGTTTATCTGCCACGGCCACTTGCCCACCCAATTGAGCCGCCATCACTTGCATGCCATAGCAAATACCCAACACCGGCACATCCAATTGAAACACCACCTCAGCGGCACGCGCCGTCGTGGCTTGCGTCACCGTTGCCGGTCCACCGGATAGAATAATACCGTGCGGATTAAATTTGCGAATTGCCTCACTGGTCATATCATACGGGTGCAATTCACAATACACCCCTGCCTCACGCACGCGTCGTGCAATTAATTGGGTGTACTGCGAGCCAAAATCTAAAATTAAAATTTTATGTCGATGAATGTCGGTCATGAATCAACCTGATAATTCGGTGCTTGTTTGACAATATTCACATCATGCACATGACTTTCACGCATGCCTGCACCAGTGACTTGATAAAATTGCGCCTGAGTGCGCAGCGCATCAATGGTTTCACAACCGGTATATCCCATGCAAGAACGCACTCCCCCCATCAATTGATGCACAATTTGTTGCAGCGCCCCTTTGTAGGGCACTCGTCCTTCAATGCCTTCCGGTACCAATTTGTCCGCGCCATTGTTCATTTCTTGAAAATACCGATCACTGGAACCTTCCACTTGAGCCATGGCCCCCAACGATCCCATTCCGCGATAACTTTTATAAGTGCGGCCTTGATACAATTCAATTTCACCCGGTGATTCATCGGTACCCGCCAGCAAACCACCGAGCATGACCGATGAAGCACCCGCAGCGATCGCTTTACAAATATCTCCGGAAAATCGAATGCCACCATCGGCGATCACCGGCACGCCGGTATCCGCCAAACCTTGAGCCACTTCACCAATGGCGGTTATTTGTGGCACACCCACACCGGTCACCACCCGCGTGGTGCAAATCGATCCTGGGCCAATCCCCACCTTCACCGCATCGGCGCCGACTTTGACCAAATCACGCGCCGCTTGCGCCGTGGCAATATTACCACCGATCACTTGTACCTCGGGAAAGTGTTGTTTCACCCACTGCACTTGGCTGAGCACTCCTTGAGAATGACCGTGTGCAGTGTCTACAACCAACACATCCACGCCAGCCTCAACCAACGCTTCAATGCGTTGCTGAGCACCCTTAGCCACACCCACCGCTGCCCCCACACGCAATTGCGCCGCATCGTCTTTACACGCGAATGGTTTGTCTTTGGCTTTTTGAATGTCTTTGACAGTGACCAACCCGGTTAAATTAAAATCGTCATTGACCACCAGAATTTTTTCAATTTTATGTTTGTGCAACAATTCAATCATTTGCCGTTGATGCGTGCCTTCTGGTACCGTAACCAATTTGCCTTTAGGGGTCATCACTTTGGCCACCGGCAAGTCTTGATTGGGTTCAAAACGCAAATCACGACTGGTGACAATCCCCACCAATTGCTTACCCTCAACCACCGGCACACCAGAGAAATTTTTACTGCCCGTCAATTCTAATAATTCACGTACCGTCACATGCGGCGCCACGGTGACCGGATCACGCACCACCCCGCTTTCAAATTTTTTCACTTGCCGCACTTGTTGGGCTTGTTGTTCAATCGACATATTTTTATGAATAATGCCCATGCCACCTTCTTGCGCCAGGGCAATGGCCAAACGCGCTTCGGTCACCGTATCCATTGCGGCGGAAACCAAAGGGATGTTGAGATGAATATCGCGGGTTAGTTTTGATGTTAAGCAAACGTCTTTGGGCAACACCTTAGAATGCTGCGGCACCAATAACACATCGTCAAATGTTAACGCCGTTCCCAACAATCGTTGCTGAACCATAAGACCACCCTGCTGCAATAAAACGGCGCAGTATACTGGATTTATTTTGAAATAAATAGCCCCACTTCACGGATGATCAGACTCACCGTAAAACTAAATAATAATCATTTGCATTTAGTAATTATTCGTATTAATATCGCCAAAAAATGATGACTGGGGAAGTCTTTATGAGTCCATTACAGAGCCATGCAAATTCAGACCTTTCAATGAGCGACGATCCAAAAACCCAACCACGAGTTTTTCCGTTAAGCAATGAGTCAGAGGACATTATTGAAAGCGAACCATTGCTTGCTACTGCTCCAAGAGAGATTGAAGAAGCCAAAAAAGCCCACCCTTACTGGCAACTCCGATTAATACTCACCGTTGCATTGGGCATTACGGTGCTAGCGGCTTTAATTGGGCTTGCTACTTGGTTTGGTTTTCGATTCATCTATGACGCACTTGCCATGGCAGGTTATCAAGATGTCATTCGGATCATGCTCGGCACACAAGCCATTGCGTTCCTCACCGGCCTGGCCATCTATAAGAAAATTCATCATTTACAGGCCAAAATCTATGCCTGGTTGGCGGACAATTGGCTTGGCAAAACGTTGGGATTGGGGACATACGCAGGCCGCTGGGGATTGGCTTCGCGCACCATCCGCACACTGGCGGCGCTCAGTTACAGCGTATTGATTGCTTTAGTTTGTTTGGATGTGACGACCCTTGGCGAATTAATGATGCCCTATCTGATCACCATGAGCATTACTTGGTTAGGCATCACACCTGGCATTGTCGCCAACAATGCCAAAATTGAACAATTGTTTGAAGCGGAGTTACGTTGGTTGGATCAAGTGAAAATGTCACTTAACAAATTATCGCCGGCGAACTATGACACCGTCAAAAACCAATTGACGGTTGGTATCGACATTCCGCACGGTTTTTCTGCTTTGTACACACCACAGCGGTCGGATTTATTCATCTCCTTATTTATCCGCCAAATTCATACCATTAACAGTGGGATCGGCTCACTGTTATCACTCACCCGGTTTGTATCCGCTGTCATTCTGCCATTATTTTACACACTCTCCATCACCATTCCGCCTGTTTTTTTCATCGTGGTCATCGGCTCTTCTATTTTATCATCGATGATCACTTGGTATACCAATTGGTCACGCTTGAGTGCGCATCGCCAAATGATTACCGACATCCAGCGTGATTACTGGAAAGTGCAGCATGCGTTGGATCCAGAAAAAGCCAAAAAAGTTGATACCTTATCACAGAGAATCATCACCTCGTTGCAACAAAAAAATGCATTTCCGTCACACAACTCATTCCTTGTTTCTTCCATTACGTATCATCTCAAAAAAGCATTGTGGGAACACTACGATTTTATACCTGAAAATGATCAAACATTGGTCGAGCCATTGACTCAGTTAATTGAATCTGTCATTCGACCAAGTCATACCCCAACATTTCTCGAACGCCACATCAACCAGGACCAGCACGGCACCCGTCACGGATTAGCCAACAGTTATCACTTCTTTGGTCATCAAGAAACAACCACCCACAGCGCCGATGGACTTTTTATTTTAGAAAACCAAATCACTCAGCGCATCATAGAAGCTGACCAAGCTGCCAAGACCAATATTCCGCATCATTCAAAAAGTGTTTTTAAGCAAAATTATGAAAAAATTTATCAAGAAGTTGAACAAGAAGCTCCCCAAGCAAAGCAAGAACATCTCCATCTGATCACCTTTGGACTGGTCACAGCTCATAGTCGTCAACATAAAAATAATCCGATGGAACTCATTGATTCATCGAACATTAAGCAACAAACATTTTTTAAAGATGGCAACCTTGATACCAAAGCGATATTAGCGGCAGATAAGGAAGGCATAAAAGATCCGCATGGACGCCCCTCATTGGCACCAGCCATCCAACGCCGATGTGCATTGGCAGCTTAGGGCTTGCAATCCAGCTGTCGGTGGTTCGATTCCACCGACAGCTGACGTGGTCAAGCGAATTTACACACCTCAGTTAAGCAACCTTTCTGAATAAGCCGCTGTGTTGTTTTTCGAATTGATTCGTAGTCCAAAGTCGAATGCAATCTTTGCGAATTATCATTTTATTTAAGAAAGGTGATCACCAACAGATATGGTGGATGTCCCACACTAAAAAAACTTAAAAAGTCAATTAGTTGGTTTTCAAGTTCAACTCTGTCGACTCTTCGCTCTGGGGGACGCTTGTGAAATTCACTACCGCCATTCAATGGTCGCCAGCTCTAAAAAATATTGGATATCCACCGGCACCAATTGCAATGGCCAACGACTGTTATCCACCAATACCACCTCACCGGCGATTGGCTGAGGCTTAGAATCGTTTGGCACGCTCATCGTCAAATGATCACTATACACACTGAATGCGGCAATTCCGACTGAAGTCAGTGGCAATACCACCAATGTCTTGGCCCGCTGATTAAACGTGGCAAGATAAAAATCTTTAAAATCTGGATCCGAGGCATCGATGAAACCGTCTTGATTGGCGTCAAACTCAGAAATATTTAACATGTTTTCAAACGTCAACATCGGCGGCATCGCTCGATTGCCTGTTTCATCGAGCGGTGCGTAAGCTAGAAAAGAACTTTGCCCACGCAACACTTGTTGCCCAGTCACCCGTTGTTCTTTTTCAATATCGATCACCAAGGTATAGACAAAACCAATGGTGGATGGATCAACCGTTCCAAACCAACCCTCCCCTCGAGCTGGACGTTCCACCGGCGTTGGTGTCAACAAATACACCAACACGACAATAAACACACCCAATACAGTCCACACCACTTTATCCAAACGAGATGATTCCAACACGGTGAGTACCCTTGGGATTGAGCCAGATGAACTAAGTATAAACAACTTCACCCCTGCAGATGCAGGCGCACATCATGATCGTGGTGATCGTTACCAATTTTGATTGACAAAAGATCATCCCCCCTGCAACTGCTGTTGCGCTTTGGCAATGGCTTGTAACACCAATCCATGCTGCTCATCATCACTGGGGGACACCGTTAACAACCGCTGCCAATAATCGATAGCCTGTTGATATTGCTCATTTTGATAAGCCACGACAGCCGCTAAATTCAATGCTTCAACGTGCTCGGTATCCAGAATCAACAATTGCGTTAACCACTGCTCACCTTGCACCGACAATTGACCTTGTTGTTGTAAGAAATCAGTTTGTGCTAACTGAAATAACGTATCTGAATGCTCCGGCTGTAATGCCAAAGCACGTTGAAACGCTAAAGTTGCCGCGGGGTAATCTTGCTGCCCAACCAACAATCGCCCCAATAAATACCAACCCTGATGACTGGTAGGATCCTCACGCAGTCGCTGCATCAATTGCTCAATAATTTGGCTTGGCTCATTGTGTTGAGCTAAATAATCGGCCACCAAAGCTTGTTGCCGTTGCAACGCATACCATTGATTTAATTGCGGCCAGCTACCCCAATAGGCATACCCTCCGATAAAACCCAGTAACAAGACACCCAACAAAATACTTTTTCCAAACGACCACGGTCGTGGCAAACTCCACCACAAACCAATGCCTGCGATCAACATCAATACCGCCATGCCCAACCAAAAAAATATCATCACGAATCACTCATCGCTTGTCGACGCCACCCAAACCACATCAAGCCACCTACGCTTAGTGCCAACAAACCAAATGGGGCAAACCACAAAATATAAGTGGTCAATTTCAATGGGGGTTGGAATAAAATAAAATCACCATAGCGACGAGTTAAATAGTCAATAATGTCGGCAGACGATTGTTCCGCCAACACCATTTGATACACTTCATTGCGCAAGTCCACCGCCAACGGTGCATTGGAATCGGCCAAGTCTTGATTTTGACAAACCAAACAGCGTAACTGCGTTAATAAATGTTCAAACGTCATCTGTTGCTGCTGGGTTGGAAATGGATAAATATCATCAACCCCATCGGCAGCAATGGCGGTCCACTGCAACAACAATCCAACTCCCCAAACACACCATTTGCGCATTCATCACCATCACGATAACTGTTGTAACAATGAAACCATTTCCACAGCAGCGTCAATGGCTTCTCGACCTTTGTGACCGTGAGCACCGCCCACCCGTGCACGAGCTTGCTCCACATCATCCGTAGTCAACACGCCAAAAATCACCGGCACATCGTAATCGAGGGAGACACGTTGACATCCCTGACTCACCTGCTCACACACGTAATCATAATGACTGGTTTCACCACGAATCACCGCACCTAATGTGACAATAGCGGCAAATGTTTGCCGTTGCGCCAACCGTTTAGCAATCAAGGGAATTTCCACCGCACCTGGCACTTCTATCACCGTCACATGCTCATCGGGAAAGTTCAATTGCTGCAAGCGCAACATGGCGCCTTGCAATAATCGATCGGTGATTGATTGATTAAAGCGACTGACAATTAAGGCAATGGGAAATGGTTTCAATTGATTTGGTCCAAGCATTTTGGGATCTCTCTAATTATTTGTTATTCATCGGTTATTGGGTGCTGGTCTGTTTGTCTAATAACGCTCGATGGGGAATTACTTTTAATTCCAGCAAGTGCCCTAGCTTTTCACGTTTGGTCGTTAAATATTGGTGATTGGTTTCCGTTGCAGGCATTTCCAACGGTTCTCGACTAACAATTTTAATTCCATAGCCTTTTAGACTGTGAATTTTTTGTGGGTTATTGGTTAACAGTCGCATTTGTTGAATGCCTAAATGTCGCAGAATTTGCGCAGCAATTCCGTAATCACGTTGATCCGCGGCAAACCCCAATTGATGATTGGCTTCAACAGTATCCAATCCTTGATCCTGTAGTTGATACGCTTTCAATTTATTTGTTAACCCAATACCACGCCCTTCATGCCCGCGTAAATACAACAGTACACCGCCCGATTCAGCAATTTGTTGCAACGATGCATTTAATTGCCAGCCACAATCGCAGCGTGAGGATCCGAACACATCGCCGGTAATACACTCTGAATGCACCCGCACCAAAGTTGGAATATCCGGATCAATGGCACCCGATTGAATAAGAACATGCTCATGATCATCCACCACACAGGTAAACACTTTCATGGTGAATTCACCCAAATCATCGATTGGCAACCGCGCCGAACTGACTTCTTCCACCAGTGATTCATGACGCATGCGATAGGCAATCAAATCATTAATACTCACAATATTTAATTGATGTTGTTTGGCAAATTGATATAACTGTGGTAACCGTGCCATCGAGCCATCGTTGTTTAAAATTTCACAAATGACACCGGCCGCGCCTCTACCAGCCAAACGCGCTAAATCCACACTGCCTTCAGTATGTCCCGGACGCACTAACACCCCACCATCGCGCGCGCGCAATGGGAAAATATGCCCTGGCATAATAATGTCTTGGGGGGTTGAAGTAGGATCGATGGCCACTTCAATGGTTCTGGCACGATCAGCGGCTGAAATGCCCGTGGTCACCCCGGTAGCCGCTTCAATCGACGCGGTAAATGCCGTGCCATGTTTGGATCCATTGCGTTTAACCATCATTGGCAATTGCAATCGATCAATGGCATCAGCGGTCATGGGCAAGCAAATTAACCCACGTGCATATTTGGCCATGAAATTCACCGCCTCTGGTGTCACCAAATCGGCGGCCATACACAAATCGCCTTCATTTTCACGGTTTTCATCATCTACCAAGATGATCATCTTGCCTTGTCGAATGTCTTCAATCGCTTGCTCAATCGTCGCCAATGAATTGCTCATGTGTAGGATTCCTCTCTTACGTCAAAATAAATTGGAAAGGCCATACGGATACCTTCCATCCTTTGCCTGATTTTCTTGTATGATGTTGATCGCACTCCTCTGGGCTTCCCATTCTTCATCACTTGCACTTTCGCAAGTAAGATGTTTGCCATGCCCATATGCAAACCGGGTAAAAAAACTGTGCGAATTTTAAACAATTTATGCCGATTTGTCCAGTGATGAACCTTCGGGAATGGTTAATTGTTGCTGCACAATTTTGGCTAAATAATCGTATTCGATGTTTACCTCATCTCCCACCGATAACTGTGCCAAATTTGTCTGGGTCAAGGTATGCGGCACAATCATCACGGTAAACCGCAGATCATCCAGTACATTGATCGTCAAACTTACCCCATTGACACACACACTGCCTTTCACAATTAACCACGGACATGAATGAGCAATGGCAAACGTCAAGGCCACACAATCTTCCATCAATTGCCGATCTTGTAACGTTGCACAACCATCCACATGTCCCAAAACAAAATGCCCTCCCAAACGATCACCGACGCGCAGTGCACGCTCTAAATTCACTTGGCGACCCGTTTGATACTGATGGATGATGGTTACCCGTGCCGTTTCCGGTGATACATCGCAACAAAATTCACCATTGGTGCGTGCTTGTGTCACGGTTAAACAGATTCCATCCACCGCGATACTTTCACCCAGCTTTAAATCCGTTAATTGTGTCTGAATGGTCAAACACATGGATTGTTGGCGCCACTGCACCTGAGTGACTTTCCCCACTTGTTCAATCAAACCACTAAACATCGGTCACCTCCCACTCAATCGTACACATACCATCCTTCCCCAATGCTTGCCACTGCACCGACCGTGCCTGCTGCGCCAAATTCAATGCTTGGGTAAAAGCTGGTTGCGCCATATCCCCCAATGTTTTGGCCGCCACATAAAACACAGCACGCTGCACTAAGTTGGCTTGTAATAATTGCATCAACAAGGTGCCGCCGGCTTCAACCCAAACATCGTGTACTCCACGTTGTCCAAGTACCGCCAATACCGCTTGTAAATCCAAACAATCCGGTGACTGACTTGGCACGGCCACCAATTGAACCGCTTGTGCTTGCAATCGTTGTTGTTTAGCAAATGGCACTTGATCGTCATGAATCAGGGTCACGTTTGGATTGTCAGTTAAAATACGTCGTGGTAATGGAATTTCCAAATGGGGATCCAAAATAAAAATAGGCTTACTCATCACCTGTCCATCGATTCGCGCGG